>JAZBPF010000267.1:0-9140 GCA_036351515.1 Pseudomonadales bacterium
CAGGCCCGACGCGAGCCACAGCAAGAAGAGGAGAGCCACCACGATGGCGGCGACATAGGTCTGCTTCACGGCGAGTCCCTGCTGTGGGCGGCGAGACGCTGTCCAGCGTTTGTTGTTTCGAACGGTAACATACGACCGCGCGGACCGATATGCCGGGGCCGCGGATCCAGGCTCCGTTCGTCGCGGCGGACCCTCGGTCCGCCGCGGGGTCGTTCCCGCCGTCCCGGCGCCGGCGGGTCAGGCGTTCGCGCTCGCCCGCGCGCCGACCCGTGCGTACCAGGCGTGCAGGTTGTGCAGCGACTCCGGCAGCGGCTGCCCCACGTTCGCGCCGAAGGCGAGGAAGCAGTAGAGGAGGATGTCGGCGAGCGTGAAGCGGTCGCCGCAGATCCAGGTGCGGCCGGCGATCAGGCCGTCGAGCCATGCGAGCTTGTCGCGGGCCATCGCCTTGAGGCCGTCCGCGGCCTCCGGCAGGCAGCGCATGCGCTCCTTGAACAGGGGCAGCCCCTCGGAGAAGCGGAAGCCGTTGGCCATGGTCTCGCAGATGCCGAGGTCGATGCGCCGCGTCCACATGCGCGTCTCCGCGCGCTGCTCCGGCGTCGCGCCCAGGAGCGCGGGCTCGGGATGCTTCTCCTCGAGGTATTCGCAGATCGCCGTGATCTCGGAGAGGAAGGTGCCGTCGTCGAGCTCGAGGCAGGGGAGGCCGCCGGAGGGGTTCTTGGCGAGGTAGTCCGCGCGCCGGTTGGCGCCGCCCATGAGGTCCACTTCCTCGGTCGGCACGTCCAGCCCCTTCTCGGCGATGAACATGCGCACGACGTGGGGGTTCGGCCCCATGGAGTCGTACAGCTTCATCCGGTCTCTCCTCCCGCTGCGGGCCCGCCGGGCGCGGCGGCCCTCCCGTCTCCGGCGCGGAAGTATCTCACCAGGTGCCGGTGTTCTCCATGGACGCCCAGGGCTCCTTCGCCGGCAGCGGCTCGCCGCGCTGGAGCAGCTCCACGGAGATGCCGTCCGGGGACCGGACGAAGGCCATGCGCCCGTCCCGCGGCGGCCGGGCGATGGTGACGCCGTGCTCGGCGAGGCGCTCGCAGGCGGCGTAGATGTCGTCCACGGCGTAGGCGAGGTGCCCGAAGTTGCGGCCGCCGTCCAGCTCCTCCGGATCCCAGTTGTGCGTGAGCTCGACCTGCGCCTCCCGGTCCCCCGGCGCGGCCAGGAACACGAGCGTGAAGCGGCCGCCCTCGTGGTCGTGGCGCCGCAGCTCCTCGAGGCCGAGGGCGTCGCAGTAGAAGGCGAGGGATTCGTCGAGGTCGCGGACGCGGACCATGGTGTGCAGGTACTTCATGGGGGCGGCTTCCTGTACGTTTCCGTGCCGGGGAACGATACCACCGAGGAGGGGGAACCCATGCGCACCGACTACGAGACCCTGCGCTGCGCGCTCGAGGCGCACGTGTGCACGGTCACGATCCATCGTCCGGAGCGGCGCAACGCGCTCAACCGGACCGCCTACGCCGAGCTCGAGACCGTCTTCCGCGAGATCCAGCGCGATCCCGGGGTGCGCGCGGTGGTGCTCACGGGCACGGATCCGGCCTTCTGCTCCGGCGAGGACGTGAAGGAGATGATGACCGGCGAGCCGAATCCGGAATCGCTGGCGCGGCTCACGGCCGTGCGCCCCGCGCCGACGCCCGCGGCGGCGGCGATCCTCGACTGCGACCGGCCGGTGATCGCCGCCGTGAACGGCGCCGCCGTGGGCTGGGGCATGGATCTCTCGCTCTTCGCCGATATCCGCATCGCCTCCGAGCAGGCCCGCTTCGGCGAGATCTTCGTCAAGCGGGGGCTCGTGACGGACCTGGGCGGGCTCTGGCGCCTGCCCCGCATCGTCGGCCCCCAGCGCGCCGCCCAGCTCCTGTTCACGGGGGACATCGTCGACGCGGCGCAGGCCGAGGCCTGGGGCATCGTCCTCGAGACCGTCCCGCACGAGGAGCTGCTCCCGCGCGCGCACGCGCTGGCGGCGCGCATCGCCGCGAACCCGCCGCTCGCGGTGCGCTACCTGAAGGAGGGGCTGCGGCGCGAGACCTGGGGCGACTACGAGGACCTCGGGAGCTGGATCTCCCAGACCCTCGGCGTGCTCTTCCGCACGGAGGATCACCGGGAGGGGGTGGCGAGCTTCCTCGAGAAGCGGGAGCCGGTCTTCAAGGGGCGCTGAAGGGGCGCTGAAGGGGGGCGAAGAGACGCCCCGGCGCATCCGGGGAAATGCGACCGGGGCCAGGCAGGGTCGTTCGGGTCCGATGGTGCGAACCGTCTCGACGAGACGCGGCGGCCCGCCGGCCGCCGGAGCGGGGCGTCGCCCCCGCTCGCAGGGCCCATCCCAGGGTCCGAGTCTGCAGGAATCCTCGAACAGCGGTGGAGGGGCGCGGAGCGCTCGACACGCGGCGGATCAGACGAGGGTCCGGGCCTCGGCGAGATCCTCGGAAGTACGGCGCAGGCTCATGCTCAGGAGCCGCGAGATGCCCTTGTAGATCTCGGCGCCGAGCCGGGGATGCTCCTCCACCAGGGCATCGAAGTGCTCCCGGGTCAGGGCGAGCACCATGGTCGGACGACGCGCGATCACGGTGGCGCTACAGGTGAGCCCGTCGATGATGGACATCTCCCCCACGGAGCGTCCGGGCCCGAGCGTCGCGATGGGCACCGGCTGGCCGTCGGCCACCTCCTTCACCACCTCCAGCTCGCCTTCCACCACGAAGCAGATGTAGCGCCCCGGGGCCCCCTCCCGGAACACGAGGTCCTCGGGCTCGAAGCGCAGCACGATGAGCCGCGCCTCGATGGTCGGGAAGTCCTCCGCGGGGAGCGTGGCGAAGAGGGGCGCGTCGCGGAGCAGTCGGAGGTGCTGCGGGTTCATGGCGTTCCGGGGCGGTGGGCGGCACGGATCGGCGGACGCCGGCTTCCCGGAGTCTAGACGCCGCTCCCGTCCCCTGCGCGGGACGTCCCTGCCGGAAGGTGGGCGAGCGCGCGCCCGTTCTCCGTGACGACGATCCCCTCCGGCCCCCGTCGCACCTCCACCAGATGATGGTCCTCGAAGGGCAGCTCGACGTTGGTCCAGAGCCAGGCCGGGCCGCCGCCGGCGCCCCGGCGCTTGCGCTCGCAGCCGTCGAGGATCAGGGAGAGCGCGCCGTCCGCATGGCCGTGCAGGGCGAGCCGGTGCTGCCCCAGGGTGCCCTCCCAGAGCGTGCTGGGGTTCTCGCTCACCACTGCGCGACCTCGCTCCGGGCCTGTTCCATCGCGTAGCCCGCCTGGGCGAGCTCCGAGTCCACCCGGCGGGCGCGCAGCAGGCCCGTGACCCGCTGCGGGTCGTAGAGCGCCTCTTCCTCCAGGCCTTCCTCGAGCACCAGGTGCACGATCTGGTTCGCCGGCGGCGGAGGCACGTGGATGCAGGCGCCGAAGTAGGGGACCAGCAGGAACTCGCGGAAGCGGTCCACGTCCCACTCCAGCGGTACCAGCCAGCCCTCGAGCACGACCCAGCGCCCGTCGAGGGCCTCCACCACCGGAGCCTCCGGCGGGATCGCCGCGTCCGCGGGCGCCGTCTCGTCGTGGAGCGAGAAGAAGGCGTAGGGATCCGGGGGCGGTGGGCTCCAGTCCGGCGGGATCAGGGCCTCCCAGGCGAGCGGTTCGGCTTCCGGTTCGGCACGCAGGGGCCCGGGCAGGGCCAGCAGCAGGAGCACCAGCAGGGGAGCGAGGCGGTGCGAGCGCATGGGAATTCTCCGGAAGGCCGTCAGGATCTCGGGGTCAGCCCGTCCGCCAGGGAGAGGCGATAGGCGCGCCAGGCGGGCAGCGTGCCGGCGAGGAAGCCTCCCACGACGACCGCGCCGAGCAGCCCGAGTTCCGACGCGCCGGGCAGACCCACCTCGAGGCGGACGCCGAGCAGCGCCTGCAGGGACGGTGCGGCGAGGGCGAGGCCGCCGTAGAGGAGCACGGTGCCCGCAAGGGCACCGCCGGCGGCCAGCGCCGTGGACTCCGCCGTGAGCAGCCCGAAGAGCTGCAGCGGGCGGGCGCCGACGGCGCGCAGGATCGCCAGCTCCCGCCGGCGTTCCGACAGGGACGCGAGCAGCATGGTGGTCATGCCCGCGAGCCCCGCGAGCACCACGAAGGCGGAGATGAGCAGCAGCGCGTCCTCGGCGACGCCGATCAGGCGCCAGAGCTGCTGCAGCGCCACGCCGGGGAGCACCGCGAGGAGCGCCTCCTCGGGCCAGCCGTTGATCGCCTGCTGCACCTGGAACACGGCGGCGCGGGATTTCAGTCCGAGGAGGAAGGCGGTGACCGTCTCCGGCGTGAGGTCCCGCTCCCGGGCGGCGGGGGCATCCAGCTCCTGCCCCGGCAGCGGCACGCCGGACTCCCAGCCCACGTGGATCGCCTCCACGGCCTCGAGACTCACGTGGATCGCCCGGTCCACGGGCGTGCCCGTGCGGGCGAGGACGCCGGAGACCCGGAAGGGCAGTTCGTCGTGCTCGAGGATCGATACGGCGGAGGTGCCGTGGGAGAGCACGAGCTCGGTCCCCGGACCGTAGCCGAGGTCCTCGGCGACCTCCGCCCCGAGCACCACGTCGAAGAGGTCGGTGAACCAGGCGCCCTCGGCGAGGGCGAGGCGCCGGTCCCGGCCGTAGCGGTAGTGCTCCAGGTAGCCGTCCGTGGTGCCCACCACGCGGAAGCCCCGGTGCGAGTCGCCGAGGGCCAGGGGAACGCTCCAGGCCACCAGCGGATGGCGCGCGATGCGCTCGTAGCTCTCCCAGCGCACGTTCGCCGTGGCGTCCCCGATGCGGAAGATGCTCGCGAGCAGGAGCTGGACCGGGCTGGTGCGCGCGCCCACCACGAGATCGGTGCCGGAGATCGTGCTCGCGAAGCCCTCCCGGGCCTCCGTGCGGATCTTCTCGACGCCCACCAGGAGCACGACGGAGATCGTGATCGAGGCCAGCGTGAGCGACGCCGTGAAGCGCCGGTTCCAGAGGCTGCGCAGGGCGAGCCGGGGCAGCGGGCTCATGCGACGGAGCCCTCCGCCGCCGCGCGGTTGAGCGCCGGCAGGTCGAGGGCGCGATCGAAGCGGGCGGCGAGGGCCGCGTCGTGGCTCACGAAGAGCAGCGCCGCGTCGGCGCGCCGGCACTCCTGCTCCAGCAGCGCGAGGAAGGCGTCCCGGGCGTCGGCATCGAGCGCCGAGGTCGGCTCGTCGGCGATCACCAGCGAGGGTCGGCCGATCAGGGCCCGGGCCACCGCGACGCGCTGCTGCTGCCCCACGGAGAGCTCCGTCACGTCCCGGGCCCGTGCCGTGGCCTCGCCGAGCCCGAGGTGCCCGAGCAGGCGCAGCGCCTCGGCCCGCGGATCGGGGCCCGCGGCCTCCCGGCGCCGCCGGGAGAAGCGGCAGGGCAGGAGGACGTTGTCCACCACGTCGAGGTAGGGCAGGAGATTGAAGAGCTGGAACACGAAGCCGACGTGGTCGGCGCGGAAGCGGTCCCGCGCCGCGCCGCCGAGCTCGCCGAGATCGGTGCCGAGGAGTTCGACCCGGCCGGCCTCGGGGCGCAGGACCCCGCCGACGATGCCGAGCAACGTGGTCTTGCCGCTGCCGCTCGGGCCGCGCAGGAACACGGCCTCGCCGCGCTCGAGGCGGAGCTCGGGCAGGTCGAGCACCAGGGGACGGTCGGGCGCCCAGCGGAAGCGCAGGTCCCGCAGCAGCACGACCGGCGCCGCGGCCGGATCGGTCGAGAGGGAGTCAGGCACCGGAGGCATGTGTGACTTTATAACACACGCTCGGCGCCGGAGCGGGGCCGGATCGGGATTCCGGCTCGAACGAGGATGGTCGGAGTGACTGGACTCGAACCAGCGACCCCCGCCTCCCGAAGACGGTGCTCTACCAGACTGAGCTACACTCCGAGGGCGCGGATTCTAGTGCCGTCCTGCGGCGGTTTCCACAACGACGTGCGTTTCACGTGCCTCAATGATCGCGCGCCACCGCGAAGTCGGCGAGGGCCGAGAGCGCGTCGCGGAAGCGGTTGTCCGGAAGCAGCTCGAGGCAGCGGCGCGCGCGGCCGATGCAGCCGTCCGCCCGGGCCAGCGTGTAGTCGATGGACCCGCTGCGCCGGACCGCGTCGCGCACGGCCGCGAAGGCGTCCGCGCGCCGGGCCTCCACCGCCTCGCGCACCGTTCCGGCGGCGGCCGCGTCGCCCTCGCGCAGGGCGTGGATGAGGGGCAGCGTCAGCTTGCCCTCGGCGAGGTCGTCGCCGACGTTCTTCCCGAGCCGGTCCGTCTCTCCCGCGTAGTCGAGGGCGTCGTCCACGAGCTGGAAGGCGAGGCCGAGTTCCAGGCCGTAGTCCCGCAGCGCCTCCTGGCGGCAGCGGTCCGCTCCGACGAGCACGGCCGCCGTGTGCGAGGCCGCCTGGAACAGCATGGCGGTCTTGCAGCGGATCGTGTCCATGTAGCGGGCCTCGTCGAGGTCGAGGCGGCCGATGCCGGCGAGCTGCATGACCTCGCCCTCGGCGATCACGTTGGTCGCGTCGGCGAGGATCCGCATGACGTCGAGGTCCCCGAGCTCGACCATGAGCTGGAAGGCGCGGGAATAGAGGAAGTCGCCCACGAGCACGCTCGGCGCGTTGCCCCAGACGGCGTTGGCGGTGACGCGCCCGCGGCGGAGCCCCGAATGGTCCACGACGTCGTCGTGCAGGAGCGTGGCCGTGTGCAGGAACTCGATGATCGCGGCCAGGGCGATGCGCCGCTCGTCCCGGGCGCCGCAGCAGTTGGCGCCGAGGAGCACGAGGAGCGGGCGCAGGCGCTTGCCGCCGGATTCCACGATGTAGGTGCCGATCTCCTCCACGAGGTCCACGTCGGAGGTGAGCTGGCGGGGGATGAACGCGTTCACCGCGGCGAAGTCGTCGAGCACGGCGTCGTAGAACGGCAGGTCGGGCACCGGACGCGGGGACGGCTTGTCGGCGGCGTTGGCGGTCATCGGGCACTCTGCGAGCGGTGGATCTGCGGCTGCACCGTACCGCGGGATGCGGGGAGCGGGAGCGCTTGTCCGGCCGGTGGGCTTTCCGTATAGTCACGCGCCTCGCGCGAGAGACCCCGAAGAGCGCCGCGTCGGTGGGACCGACGTCCGCCCCGAGGGGGATGCACGCGCCGGAGGCCCCGGCCGGCAGGCCGAGGGCTGGATCACCAGGGTGCACGGCATACCGGAGTGGTTATGTTCGCGGTAATCGAAAGCGGTGGCAAGCAGCACCGCGTGCAGGAAGGCGAGGTGCTCCGGCTCGAGAAACTCGAGGCGGCGGCCGGGGATGCCGTCACCTTCGAGAAGGTGCTGATGGTCGGCGAGGGCGACGACGTCGCCGTGGGCACCCCCTTCGTGGACGGGGGCCGGGTCACGGCCGAGGTGCTCGGCCACGGCAAGGCCGACAAGATCACGGTGATCAAGTTCAAGCGCCGGAAGAACTACCACCGCAAGCGCGGTCACCGGCAGCCCTACACCGAGGTGCGGGTCACCGGCATCAGCCGCTGACCCCCCGGCCGGAGGAACCGAGATGGCACACAAGAAGGCAGGCGGCAGCACCCGCAACGGTCGCGACTCCGAGTCCAAACGGCTCGGCGTGAAGCTCTTCGGCGGCCAGCAGGCCGGCGCCGGGAACATCCTCGTCCGCCAGCGGGGAACGCAGTTCCACCCGGGCGACAACGTCGGGATCGGCCGTGACCACACGCTGTTCGCACTCGTGGACGGCACGGTCCGCTTCGAGGTCCGCGGGCCCCGCAAGCGTCGCCACGTGAGCATCGAGCCCGCCGCGAGCGCCTGAGGCGCCGCGCAGGCCCGGTCGTTCGAGCCCCGCTCCGGCGGGGCTCTTTCGTTGGGGCCCCGGTCGGTAGACTCCGCCCGAGGACCGGGGCGCGCGGGATTCCCTCCATGAAGTTCGTCGACGAAGCGAGCATCCGCGTCGAGGCCGGCAAGGGCGGCGACGGCTGCCTGTCCTTCCTGCGCATGCGCAATCTGCCCAAGGGCGGCCCCGACGGCGGGGACGGCGGGGACGGCGGGGACGTCGTCCTCGTCGCCGAGGAATCCCTGAACACGCTCGTCGATTTCCGCTACCAGCCGCGCTACCGCGCCGAGCCGGGGCAACCCGGCGGGGGGCGGCAGATGACCGGGCGGCGGGGAGCGGACGTGGAGGTCCGGGTGCCCGTCGGGACGGCCATCGTCGACGAGGAGACGCTCGAGACCCTGGGCGACCTCACGCGGCCCGGCGAACGGCTGCTCGTGGCCCGCGGTGGGCGCCACGGGCTCGGGAACATCCATTTCAAGTCCTCCGTGAATCGCGCCCCCCGGCGCACGACCGCGGGCCAGCCCGGCGAGAAGCGCCGCCTGCGCCTGCAGCTCCGGGTCATCGCCGACGTCGGGCTCCTCGGCATGCCCAACGCCGGCAAGTCGACGCTGATCCGCGCCGTGTCGGCGGCGCGGCCGAAGGTGGCGGACTACCCCTTCACCACCCTGGTCCCGAACCTCGGCGTGGTGCGCGTGGAGGCCGGCCGCAGCTTCGTGCTCGCGGACATTCCGGGGCTCATCGAAGGGGCCGCCGAGGGCGCCGGCCTCGGCACGCGCTTCCTGAAGCACCTGGCCCGCACGCGCCTGCTCCTGCACGTGGTGGACGCGCTTCCCGTGGACGGCAGCGACCCCCTCGAAGCGATCCGCGTGATCGCCGACGAACTCGCCCGCTACAGCGCCGCCCTCGCCCGGCGCCCGCGCTGGCTCGTGCTCAACAAGGCGGACCTGCTCGACCCGCAGGCGCGGGACGCGCTCGAGGCGCGGCTGCGCGAGGCCTTTCCGGAGCTGCCGTGCTTCGTCGTCTCCGCCGCGAGCGGCGAGGGCACCCGCGCGCTCATGCAGGCCGTCGCCGAGGCCCTGGACACCATGCGGGCCCGCGAGGCCGAGGACGCGGGGGCCCGCGAGGCCGAAGCGGCGCTCCGTGCGGCCATCGGGGCGGAGGTGCTGGAACGATCCCTCGGCGCCGCGGCGGCGGGCGACGGCGAGGAGGATGCGGACGACGAGGACGACGACGGGGACGTGGAGGTCTTCTATGTCCCCTGAGCCGGCGGCCGCGGGAAGCGAGGACCGTTCCGCCTCCGTGCGCCGC
>JAZBPF010000268.1:0-7742 GCA_036351515.1 Pseudomonadales bacterium
CTCGTGATGGTCACCGCCTTGCCGGCGTCCGCCCGCGCGAGCGGGGGGAGGAGCGCCTGCAGCACCCGGAGCGGCCCGAGGGTGTTCACCTCGAAGGTCCGCAGCCATCCGTCGTAGTCCATCTCCCGCAGCGTCTGCCGCTCGCGGGGCGGCCCGGAGATGCCGGCGTTGTTGATCAGGACGTGGACGGTCCGGTCGGCGAGCGCTTCGCCGAGGGCCGCCACGGAGGCCCCGTCGGCGACGTCCAGAGGCAGGACCTCCACCTGCCCCTCTCCGGCGGCGACGTCGTTCAGCACGTCCGCTTCCGCGGGCGCCCGGGCGCAGGCGACGACCGTGTCCCCCGCGGCGGCATAGCGCTTGACCAGTTCCAGACCGATGCCACGGTTGGCTCCGGTGACGACGACGGTGCGCATGGGGGGCCTCCTCCCGGGTGGACGATGCAGCGCCGACGGCGCTCGCGGCCCGCCGGGGAGACGATGATGCCTGCTCCGCGGTACCCCTGTCCGCGCGCCCCGCCGCCCCCGCGCGGCGCTGCGTCCCTCGGATCGTCGCCGGGCCCCCTCGCCGCGTCGCGCGCCCCCCTCCCCTCGCCGAAGCGCTCTCCCCGGACGGCCCCGCGCGGGGCCCAATGGCTCCGTGTCGGGCAGACGCCCGGCTCGCCACGAGAGGGGACGCACCCATGAACCGAACGCACCGCACCGTCACCGCAGCGCTGGCCGCAGCGATCCTGCTGCCGCTCGGCGCTTCCGCCAGCTACCTGCATCGCCCGGACCAGGCCTCGCTGGAGACCTGCCTCGGAGCCATCGAGCACCGCATGCCCGGCGCCCGGGTGGAGGACACCTTCCACGCGCGCATCGGCGACCAGCAGCGGATCTCCGCCAACGTGAGCCACTTCGCGGAGGGCCGGTGGCAGCCGCTGCGCGTCACCTGCGAGACCTCGCGCAGCGGCCGCACCCTGGTGGAGCTGGGCGCGAGCCCCGGCCGCTGGGTGGAGGCCGGGGAGGCCGCCGCGAACCGCGGCTGACCGCTTCGAGCGACGGGCCGGAGCGGAACGGGCGGACCTGCCGCTGCGGATTCCGCACCGCCGCCGCGACGTCCCCGCGTCGCGGCCGGGCCGGCCCCGCGCCGGTCCGTCGCTCTCGTACCGCTGTGCCGTGCGCGAGTGCTCTCGCGTCGGCGCGACGACCGCGACTTCGATGGAGGGGCCGAGGATGAAGGCGAGCCGTCGGAACCCGACGCGCCCCGGCGCGGTCCCGGGATCGATCCCGGACCCGGCAGGCTCCGACCGCGGTCGGTGACCGATCGTGCGGCAGACCGGGTTCGACGCCTCCCCACCGGACCGGCCTCGGCCGTCCCCGGCCCCGCTCCCGATGGGCCGGAGAGGACCGGAGGGCCGCGTCACGGGCCCCGTCGCCCTGCTGGCGGCGCTGCTCGCCACGGCCGCAGGGGCCGCGGCGAACATTCCCGAGGTCCCGTTCCACGAGCGCCCCGCCACCCGGGCGCAGCCCGCCCGGGCCCTGGCTCCTCGGCTCCGGGTGGCGCCGGGCCCCGGCCTTCCGGAGCCTGCCCTCCGGGCTGAGGAAGGGGCCCTACACCTCGCGGAGGGGGATGCGGCTGCCGGCATCCACGGCCGGTACCGTGAGGCCGAGGTTGTTGCCGTCGAGGATCCGGTCCGCGCGGTAGCTCGAGCGCACGAGGGGGCCGGAGGCGACCTCGACGAAACCCCGCTCGAGGCCCCACTGCCGGTAGCGCTCGAAGTCCTCCGGCGGCACCCAGCGCGCGACGGGGAGGTGATTCACCGTGGGCCGGAGGTACTGGCCGAGCGTGAGCACGTCGACGTCCCGGGCGCGCAGGTCGTCCATGGTGCGCCGTAGTTCGTCCTCGGTCTCGCCGAGGCCGAGGATCACGCTGGTCTTGGTGAGGATCTCCGGCCGGTGCGCCTTGGCGTGGGCGAGCACGTCGAGGGTCTGGCCGTAGCCGGCCCGCGGGTCGCGGACGGTGTGCGTGAGCCGTTCGACCGTCTCGAGGTTCTGCGCGAACACCTCGAGACCCGCGTCGACCACGGTCTCCACGGCCGCATGGCTGCCGCGGAAGTCCGGCGTGAGGGCCTCCACCGCGGTCTCGGGCGAAGTCGCCTTGATGGCCCGCACGCAGGCGGCGTAGTGCGCCGCACCGCCGTCGGGCAGGTCGTCCCGGTCCACGGAGGTGAGCACCACGTAGCGCAGGCCCATGAGGCGCACGGACTCGGCGACGTGGGCGGGCTCCTCGGGGTCCAGCCAGCCCTTCGGGTTGCCCGTGTCCACGGAGCAGAAGCGACAGGCGCGGGTGCACACGGAGCCCATGAGCATCAGCGTCGCCGTGCCGTGGTTCCAGCACTCACCGAGGTTCGGGCACTGGGACTCCTCGCACACCGTGGCGAGCCGGTGCCGCCGGACGATCTCCTTGACCTCCCGCTGGCGACCGCCCGTGGGCACGCGGACGCGCAGCCACTTCGGCTTGCGTTCGACCGGCGCCACTTCGCCGCGGCGCTTCTGCCCGTTGCGCAGGGCCGTGAAGCCCTCCTCGGTGCGGTACTTGGTGCCCGTGTCGACGCGTGGCCCGTCGACCGCTCGTCCCATGATGGGGTCTCCCTGGCGAGAAGGTGGTGAGTGCGCACTCTGCGGAAGGACGCTTCCGCAGCGCCGTACAGTCTAGCGCGGAGCGGGGGTGCGCCTCACGGCGCCTCTCCGGCGCCGCGCGCCTCCGCGAGCGCCGCCTGCTGGCGCGCGAACCAGCCCGGGTCGAGGAGCTCGCCGGTCTCCGCATCGAGCTCCGGGTACGGCAGCCCGTGGCGCCGACAGAAGTCGGCGAGGCGCGGCTCGCCCCATTCGAAGAACAGGCGCCGGTAGGTCCCGGCGTCGAGGCGGGGCGCCGCGTAGCAGCCGGCCGCCTGCCGCTGGCGGAAGGCCTCGGCGAGGAGGATCGCCGTGGCCACGGAGACGTTGAAGGACTCCACCATGCCGACCATGGGGATCACCACGGGCCGGTCCGCGAGCGCCAGTGCGGCGTCGCTCGGCCCCTGCTTCTCGGCGCCCATGAGGATCGCCGTCGGCCGCGTGTAGTCGACCTCGCGATAGTCCACGGAAGCCTCGCAGCGGTGGGCGACCACCACCTGGAAGCCCTCCGCGCGCAGCGGGGCCACGGCGTCGGTCACGGCGGGATGCCGGTGGACCTCCACCCAGCGCTGGCTGCCCATGGCCGTGGAGCGGAAGGTGCGGAAGTCCTCGTCCCCGACGACCGCATGGAGCCAGAGCACGCCGAAGGCGTCGCAGGAGCGGACGATGGCGGAGAGGTTGTGGCCCTTGTGCACCGAGTCCGTGACCACGCGCAGGTCCGGCTGGCGATGGTCGAGGACCGTGCGGATGCGGCGGGCGCGCTCCGGGGTCATGGAGGGCTCCGGCGGAGATTCGGGAGGGCGCGGAGGATAGCAGCCGACCGCGCAGCGACCGAACGTTTCCCGTCGCCCCTCGCACCGGGCCGGGGCTCGCCGGCCCGGAGTTCGCCGACCCGGCCCGGAGCTCCTTCGCCTGGCCAGCCGCTGGTGCGGTTCCTGCATCCGATCGCGCACGAGTCGGCTCCGCCGCCACGGAAGTGCGCCGCTTCACCGCGCGTGCGGGCGCCCCGTGGCCGTTCGTGGTGCACGCGCCCCGGAGAGCACCACGCGGGCGCACGACACGACGATCCGCCCCCGCAGGAGAGAGGCCGCATGCGACCCACCCACGCGCCGTTCCCGATCCGCCCGGGCCTGACCGCCGCCCTGCTCCTGCTGGTCGCCGTCGCCCCGGCGCGCGCGGCCACGGCTGCGGACGTCGAGACGGCGGAAGCCTTCATCGACGCGTTCTACTCCTTCGATCCGGCGCGCCTGGCGCCCCTGCTCGAGGAGGCCGACGAAACGGCCGCGCGCATCCTCTACTACCAGGGCTGGGCCGAGGGCGGGAACTACGCGGTCGTCGAACGTGCCCCCTGCGCGATCGGGGACGACGCCCGGATCCACTGCCCGATCACGGTGGAGGACGATCCGGTGAAGGCCCTGAAGACCGGTTTCAACGTCACGGACACCTTCCATCTCACCTTCGAGAACGGCCGCATCGCGCGCGTCGAGACCAGTTCGAACGATCAGCCGATCTACTACCAGGCACGGAAGTGGGTGGAGGAGAACCTGCCGGAGCTCATCGCCGAACCCTGCAAGGACCGGGGCACGGCCGCCGGAACCCCGGGGGACTGCGCGCGTGCCATGACCGAGGGCTACCGCCGCTTCGCCGCCAGCGACGACTTCCCGGGTACGCCGTGAGCACCACGGACCCCGTCGCGGATCGTCTCGCCCTCGCGGCCTCCGGAGGCCGCCCACGGGCCTTCCTGTGGAGCCTGCCCCAGCCGATCCTCGTGTTCGGCGCCGCCCTGCTCGTCGCGTCCGCGGCCGCCACCGGCTGGACGGACGCGGACCGCCTCACGACCCTCCTGCTGCTCCTGCCGGTCCCGCTCCTGCTCGTGCTCGAGCGGCTCGCGCCGAAGCGGAGCGACTGGAAGCTCGGCGGCCGCGAGTACGCCGAGGACGCCTTCTGGGTCCTCGGCAGCTACCTGATCTGGGCCCCGATCTACGGCGAGTGGTACGACACGCCGATCGCGGAGGGCTTCGCCCGGTTGCGCGAGTTCTCGGGCCTGCCCCTGCGTCTCGAGGCCGAGACCACCGTCGGGCTGCTCCTCGCCGCCCTCGTGGGGATCCTGGTCTCCGAGTTCGTCTACTACTGGCTGCACCGGCTGCAGCACCGGATGCTGTTCTTCTGGCGCATCCACGCCACGCACCACCACATCACGAAGATGGGGGTGGCGCGCGCCGACCGGACCCACCCCCTCGAGTTCCTCGCCCTGAACCTCGGCCCCGCGATCGTGCTCGGCCTGCTCGGCGCGAGCGACGACGTCGTCGCCGTGGCGCTCGTGTTCCGACTGATGGCCGGACACGTGAACCACGCGAACCTGCCGCTGACCTCGGGCCTCTACGGGCTCCTGTTCACCACCGCCGAACAGCACCAGCTCCACCATTCCCTCGAGCGAGCCGAGAGCGATCGCAACTTCGGCTGCACGGTGATCCTCTGGGACCGGCTCTTCGGGACCTTCTCCGGCAAGACCGTCGTCGACCGCATCGGCAACGGTTCGGGCGAGGCGCTCTCGATCCTGACCCAGCTCTCGATTCCCTTCCGCTCGAACGAGACGCTGCGCAGGCTCTGACCCGGGCCCGCGCGGCAGTCGAGCCACGCAGGAGACACGCATGGGTACCTTCGACGAGGTGCGAGCGGCGGCGCAGGCCGGCGCGTCGCTCGAGGAGCGTCTCGCGGCTCTCGCGGCGGCGTCGAGCCGCCACGCGGCACACCACAGCTGGATCGAGCGGCTGTCCCCGGAGGCGTCGCTCGCGCACGCGACCGGCCGGGACGGCCCCCTGTCCGGCCTCGCGTTCGCGATCAAGGACAACATCGACCTCGCCGGCGTGCCGACGACGGCCGCCTGTCCGGCCTACGGCTACGTGCCGGAGCGATCCGCGACCGCCGTGGCACGGCTGCTCGAGGCGGGAGCCGTCCCCCTCGGCAAGACGAACCTCGATCAGTTCGCGACCGGGCTCGTGGGCACGCGGTCCCCGCACGGCGCCTGTCGCAACGCCCTCTTCCCGGAGCGCATCTCCGGCGGATCCAGCTCCGGATCGGCCGTCGCCGTGGCCCTCGGCGAGGCGGACTTCGCGCTCGGGACGGACACCGCCGGCTCCGGACGCATCCCCGCCGCGTTCAACGGCCTCGTGGGCCTGAAGGCGAGTCGCGGCCTGATCCCCACGACGGGGGTCGTGCCCGCCTGCCGCTCCCTGGACTGCGTCACCACCTTCACCCGCTGCGCGGCCGACGCGGCGACGCTCCTCGAGATCCTCGCGGGCCCGGACGGCGAGGACCCGAGCGCTCGGCGGGTCGCCCCCCGCTGGTTCCGGGGTCCGCCACGCATCGGGGTCCCCGCGACCGCCGGGCTCGCGTTCCCGGATCCGGACTACGGCCCCGAGGCCTTCGACGCGGCGCGTGCGCGCCTCGTGGAGCTGGGCTGCGAGCTCGTGGAGATCGACCCGGCGCCCTTCTGCGCCGCCGGCGACCTGCTCTACGCGGGTCCCTGGGTGGCCGAGCGGACCGCCGCCGTCGGGGCGTTCCTGCGCAGCCATCCGGAGGCCGTGCATCCGGTCACCGCGAGGATCATCGGCGGCGGAGACGGGATCGACGCCGTCACCGCCTTCCGCGGGTTCGACCGCCTGCGCGAACTCGCCCTCGAGGCGAACCGCGTGTTCGAGCAGGTCGATGCGGTCCTCCTGCCCACGGCGGACCGGTTCCCGACCCTCGCCGAGGTCGAGGCCGAGCCGATCGCGGTGAACACGGCGCTCGGCCGCTTCACGAACTTCATGAACCTGCTGGACTACGCGGCGGTGGCCGTACCGGCGGGGACCACCGCCGCGGGCCTGCCCTTCGGCGTCACGCTGTTCGCGCCGGCGGGCGCCGACCGGGCGCTGCTCGAACTCGCCTCGGACTTCGAGGGCCGGCCCTGGCGCGCCACGCGAGGCTTCACGCTCGCCCTCGCCGGGGCCCACATGTCCGGCCTGCCCCTGAACGGCCAGATCACGGAACGTGGCGGCCGCATGCTCCGCGCCGCGCGCACGGCGCCCGGCTACCGGCTCCTCGCCCTGCCCGGAGGACCGCCGCAGCGTCCGGCGCTCGTCCCGGACCCGGACGGCAGCGCCAGCATCGAGATCGAACTCTGGGACCTGCCGCCGGAGCGCATCGGCGATCTCCTCGCGCTCGTCCCCTCGCCGCTCGCCTTCGGCAAGCTGCGCATCGACGACGGCAGCGAGGTGACGGGCTTCGTCGGGGCCGCCGGCGCCGAGGCCGGGGCCCGCGACGTCACCGAGCACGGCAGCTGGCGGGCCTGGCTCGCTGCCGGCAAGGCGTGATCCCGGACGCGCTCCTCGGACTCTGGGAGCGCGAGAGCGTGACCCTCGAGGGTGCCCCCGGCCTGCCCGAGGGCCCCTTCGAGGCTGCCCGCGTACGCTGGTTCCAGGCGCGGAGCTACTACGCAGACCTGCGCATTCCGCACGGCGCGGCAGCCCCCTTCGCCGAGGAGGAAGCGTTCGGAGGGCGGCAGCGGTTCCGGGCCCCGCGCCTGCGCTTCCTCCACGAGCTCGACCGGAGCGGGCGTCTCGGCGACGACGAGGGCGAGCTCGCCTGGGACGGCGCCGCGCTACTGGAATCGGGCAGCTTCGAATTCGCGGGGCGCGCCTGCCGCTACCGGGAACGATGGGTGCGCCGCTCCCGGCCCGACCCGGCGCTGACCGTGCACACGCTGCACGCGGAGGACGGAGCGCTCGCGGGCCTCTGCGTGCAGGTGGACGACGCGCGGCTGCTGCTCCGCAGCGTGAACGGCTTCGTCGCCGCGCGGGAGGAGCGCTTCGGTCCGACCGGCCCGGAGACCGTCGCCGCGCTGGACGACGCCGGACCCGGCCCGGAGGATCGGACCGCGGAATGGCAATGCGTCGAGGGCGTCCCGGGTGTCCTCGCGACGCCGGTGCACGGACGGCCATGAGAGGAGAAGAAGGGTACGTGTCCTTTTCCCTACACCGCGGCACTTCCTTCCGAGCCGGCCAACAGGCGTCGCCGTGATCGAGTACGTGACCGGAGCTGGGAGGC
>JAZBPF010000269.1:0-2838 GCA_036351515.1 Pseudomonadales bacterium
GCGGAACCGGCGGCTCATGCGCCGGCGCAGCTGCCGGTCCTCGCGCCCGAGGACGATGGTGACCGTTTCCAGGGCCCCGGCGGCCGCGAGCGTGTCCTCCGCGGCGCGCACGAGGGCACGCAGGTCGCAGAGGTCCTGGAAGCGCCCGAGCTCCCGCCCGAGCCGATCGAGGCGCCGCCGGCGCCGGCCACGGTCCGTCTCGTCGCCGGCGAGCAGATCGCGCTGGTAGAGCTCGTACTTCACCCAGCGGCGGCAGCGGTGCCAGGCCTCGTCGGCCCGTCCCCCGCCGCCGTCGGCCCGACGGCCGAAACGCCGGGCTCTCCGGTAGCTCTCGAGCAGTCCCTCCCGCAGCGCGTCCGGGGAGACCGGATCCGTCACCGCCTCCAGCGCCTCCCGCTGGGCGGCGAAGGTGGCGGCGAGCTCCGGCGGGACGGGGACGGACTCGCCCGCCGTCGGATGGCGCGTGCGGATCTCGTCCATGAGCCGCTCGAGGGCGTCGGTCTCGCCGGCGCGCGCCCGGCGCTTCACGACGCGGATGAGCGTGTCGCGCAGCACCCGCGCCTCCCGATCGGCGCGCAGGCTCCGGGCCGCGTCCCGCAGGGCGCGCTCCGGTTCGCGCGCCGCCGCGCTGCCGAGGGCCGGCGCGAGCAGGTGCCAGCCGGCGCGCAGCACCTTGCAGTGCACGCGGATCGCGTGCACCGCCCGCGCATCGAGGATTCCGTCCGGCGCCGCGGGCTCGGCGCCGCGGCGCGCCTCGACGAGCTGCGCCTCCACCGCCTCGACGCGGCCCCGGAGCCGCGCGAGCAGCCGCTCGCCCCGCTCCGCCGCGCCCACGGCCTCAGGCTCCGACGGCCAGCGCGCCGCGGGCGCGCTGCTCGGCGAGGAACACGACGACGATGCAGCCGAGGGCCCCGGCGGCGCCGAGGGCCATGGCCGCGAGCATGGGCCAGGGCGTCCCGTCCTGGAGCTGTCCCACGAGCTGGGTGGCGACGGAGGCGACGGTCATCTGCGCGAAGCCGCTGAAGCCCGAGGCGGTGCCCGCCCGGTCCGGGAAGACGTTGATGGCGCCGGCCTGCGCGTTCGGCATGGCGAGCCCGTTGCCGAGGAGCGCGAAGGCGACGGGGACGAACAGCACCGCGGGGCTCAGGGCCCCCGCCGCCACCAGGGTCGCGCAGAGCACGACGCCGCCGAGCCCGAGGGCGCTGCCGATGCCCATGAGGCGGAGCAGCGGCAGCCGGCCGGAATAGCGCACCGCGAGGAAGTTGCCGGCCATGAAGCCCAGGGAGACGAGCACGAACCAGAGCCCGTACTCCGTGGCCGGGCGCCCGAGCGTGTGCACCATGAGGTAGGGCGCGCCGCTGATGAAGGAGAAGAAGACCACCGAGGAGCAGGCCGTGTGCCCGACGTAGCCGCGGAAGCGCGAGGAGCCGAGCACCGTCGCGAAACCACGGAGCAGTTCGGCGGGGGTCTCCGCCCGGCCGCGGTGGGGATGGCTCTCGGGCAGGGCGGCAGCCACCGCCAGGGCGATGGCGACGCCGGCGGCCGCGGCGAACCAGAACACGGCCCGCCAGGCGAAGAGGTCCGTGAGCAGGCCACCGATCGCCGGCGCGATCATCGGCGCGACGACCATCACCATCGTCAGCTGGGCGATGACCCCGGCGGCCCGCTCGGGGCCGAAGCGGTCCCGCACGACCGCCCGTGCGAGCACCATGCCGGCGGCACCGCCGCCCGCCTGGACCACCCGACCGACCACCAGCACGGTCACGTCCGGCGCGAGGGCGCAGACCAGCGTGCCGAGCACGAAGAGCGCGAGGCCCGCGAGGAGCATCGGGCGGCGCCCGAAGCGGTCCGAGAGCGGCCCCCAGGCGAGCGTCGAGAGCGCGATGGACACCATGGACAGGCTGAGCGTGAGCTGGGCCGTCCCCGCGCCCACCGCGAAATCGGTCTGCACGGCCGGCAGCGCCGGCAGGAACACCTGCATGGCGAGCGGCCCCGTGGCCGTGACCGCCGCGAGCAGCGCGATGAGACCGGCCGCCGGGCGTTCGGCGGCGCGTTCGGAGGAGGCAGAGGCGTTCATGGCGGCGGAGCATACCGCCCCGTCGCCCGGGAGAGCCACGGCGGCCCCGCGGCGGCGCCGGGACAGGGCAGGCGCGCTGTGCTATACAGCCGCCCGTCGCCGGACGAGGCGACTACGGCGCGCCGAGGACCGCGATCCGGCCCCCGCGCCCCGTGGGATGCACCGAGGAGTTCGCGCGCCCGCCGGCGTTCCGTCGGCGTTCGCGCGAAGGCGCGCCGGAATGCCGGACCATCTCGAAGGCGTGCCGGGCACACGTCGCGACGGCGCCACGCATGCGCCGGCGCCGACGGAACGGCTCGCCAAGGACGTGCGAATTCATCGGCACTTCCCGTTCACGCGACGCCGCCGGCCGCGGACCGCGGCCGGCGCACACGGGAGGATCCCCGATGCTGTCCGTACCCGATCCCTCGCCCGGCCCGGAGGTACACGCCTTCGCGGACCCGGCCACGGGTCTGCGCGCCTTCGTCGCCATCGACGACACGCGCCTCGGCCCCGCCTTCGGCGGCTGCCGCTTCCGCCCCTATCCCGACGACGCGAGCGCCATGGCCGACGCCGAGCGCCTCGCGCACGGCATGACCCTCAAGAACGCCCTCGCCGGCATTCCCTTCGGCGGCGGCAAGGCCGTGGTGCTGCAGCCGGAGGGCGCCTTCGACCGGGGCGCCCTCTTCGAGGCCTTCGGCCGTGCCGTGGACTCCCTCGGCGGACGCTACGTCACGGCCATGGACTCCGGGACCGAGACCGGTGACATGGACGCCATCGCC
>JAZBPF010000270.1:0-3437 GCA_036351515.1 Pseudomonadales bacterium
CAAGGACGAGGACCTCGACGAGGCGACGCTCCTGCGCCACTGCGCGGAACACCTGGCGCGCTACAAGCTCCCGCGGGTGGTGCGCTTCGTGGACGAGATCCCCCGGAACCCCTCCGGGAAGATCCTCAAGCGCGTGCTCCGGGAACGGTTCCCCGAGCCGGCGCCGGAGTAGGGCGCCGCGACGGGTCGCTCAGCGGGCCAGGATCACCGACGCCGGCAGGTCCCGGACGAGGGCCGGGACGTCCACGGCGGCGTGGAGCGCCGGCGTGTCCGGCAGCACGAGCACGCGGACGTCGAGGCGCCGGCACAGCTCGCGGAGCGCGGCGAGGCCGCGCGCGGGCGTCGGGGCCTCGCCGGGGGGCAGCAGCGGCGGCCCCTCGCCCTCGCCGGCGAGCCGGCGCACCTCCAGCCCCAGCCCCTCGCCCCGGGCCAGGCCCTCGGCGCGCTCCCGCGCCGCCGCGCCTGCCTCCGAGCCGTCGTCGACGAGGAGCACCCGGGAGCCCTCGGCCCAGGGCTCGTGGACGAAGAGCAGGCTCGTGCGCAGCACCGGCTCCGGCCGCGGGCCGGTCGCCGGCGGCGGCGCGCCGAGGCGCTCCAGGGCCGCGCCGAGCCAGGTGCGGGCGCCGGCCGTGCGGAAGGACCGGCCGATCACCAGCACGTCCGCCTCCGCCGCGGCGCGCAGCAGCTCGGCCACCACCTCGCCGCGGGCCACGGTGAAGCGTGCGCGCAGGTGGCGGCTCCGGGCCGCCGCCTCGAAGGCCGTGCGGATCGTGCGGGCCCGCTCCTCGAGCTGCGCCTGCAGTGCCGCCGCGTCGAGGGCCCGGGGCGGGCCCCCGCGGCGGATCTCCATGGCGAAGGGCAGGGAGGAGAGGCGCAGGAGGGCGTCGTCCTCCACGAACAGGCCCGTCACCTCCACGCTCGCCGGATCCACGAGCGCCGCGATGGCGTCGAAGACCTCCGTGCGCGGGGCCGCGGGATCGAGGGCGAGGAGCACGCGTCGGATCGGGTTCACGGCAGGTCCTCCGGACCGGGGGGCGGGCCGGGCGGCGCCTCCGGGACCGCCTCGGAACGCTCCACGCGCGTGACGTCCGTGCCGCGCGAGAGCCGTGCCGCCACGTCGGAGAAGTGGGCGAGCTGGGCGTTCACGCGCCCGTTGAAGCTCTCCGGCGGGAACTGCCCGGCGTCGTCGGCGCGGCCTGCCTCCAGGCCGGAGAGGAGCGCGAGCGCGTCGTCGATCTCGTCCATGGCCCAGACGTGGAAGCGTCCCGCGGTGACCGCCTCCACCACGTCCGCCCGGAGCATGAGGTTGCGCACGTTGTCCGCGGGCAGGAGGACGCCCTGGGTGCCCGTGAGCCCCCGGCTCGCACAGATGTCGTAGAACCCCTCGACCTTCTCGTTGGCGCCGCCGATGGCCTGGACGCGGCCGTGCTGGTTCATGGAGCCGGTGACGGCCACGTCCTGGCGCAGGGGGACGCCGGCCACGGCCGAGAGCAGGGCACAGGTCTCGGCGACGGTGGCCGAGTCGCCCTCGACGCCGCCGTAGGACTGCTCGAAGACGAGGGCGCCGTGGAGCGAGAGGGGGCGCTCGCGGGCGAAGCGCTGGCCGAGCCAGGCGGAGAGGATCATCACCGCCTTGCTGTGGATGGCGCCGCCGAGGCGGGCCTCGCGCTCGATGTCCACGAGCTCGCCGCGGCCGAGGCGCGCCGTGGCGGTGATGCGCGACGGCTGCCCGAAGGCGAACTCGCCGATCTGAAGCACGGCGAGACCGTTCACCTGACCGATCACGGCGCCCTCCGTGTCCACGAGCACGGTGCCGCGGGTGATGCGCTCGTGCACGTCGGCGCGGATGCGGTCGAGGCGCTTCTCGTGCTCCTCGATGGCGGCCTCCACCTCCTGCCGCCCGACCACGTCGCGGCCGGCGGTCGCCGCGAGGTGGTCGGCCTCGCGCACGAGGTCGGCGATGCGCTGCGTGTGCACGGCGAGCTTCTCGGCGTCGCCGATGAGCCGGGCGCCGTGGTCGAGGACCCGGGCCACCGCTTCCCGGTGGAGCGGGCGCAGGCCCTCGTCCGTGGCGATGGCGGCCAGGAGCCTAGCGTAGGCGCGGGTGGCGTCGTCGTCGCGGTCCACCCGGTCGGCGAAGTCCGCGGGGACCTTGAACAGGCGCGGGAAGTCCGGGTCGTAGGCCGAGAGCAGGTAGTAGGTCATCCGCTGGCCCACGAGCACGACCTTCACGCGCAGGGGAACGGACCGCGGATCGAGGGAGAGGGTCCGGCCCAGGCTCAGCTGGTCCGTGGCCGTCTCGATGCGCACCTCCCCGTCGAAGAGGGCGCGCTTGAGGGCGTCCCAGGCGAAGGGGCGCAGGAGCAGGCGCTCGGCCTCCACCACGAGGCAGCCGCCGTTCGCCCGGTGCAGGGCGCCGGAACGGATGAGCGTGAAGTCCGTGACCAGGTTGCCGAACTCGACCCGGTGTTCCAGGCGGCCGACGAGATGCTCGAGGGTGGGGTTCCGCTCGAACACGATCGGCGCGCCGCCGTCGTCCGCGTGGTCCACGAGCAGGTTGACGCGGTAGCGCGTGTAGAAGCCGTCCGGCGCCGGACCGGTGAAGGCCTTCTGGGGCGATTCGGCCTGCTGCTCGAGGGCGAGGATGGTCTGCGCGTGGGAGATCGCGTCGGCCTGCACCGCGTCGAGCCAGGCGATCACCTCGGCCTCCGTCTGCCAGCGCCGACGCAGGCCGCGCACGAGCTGGGCCACGGCGGTCTCCACGAACTCGTGGACCACGGCCTTCTGGGCGCGGATCAGCTCCTGCTGGCGGGCCGGGAGCTCCTGCATGCGCTCCACGAGGGCGTGCGTCATCTCCTCGATGGTGCCGGCGATGCGCTGGCGCTCCTCCTCCGGCAGGGCGTCGAAGCCCTCCTTGTCGATGACCTTGCCGTCGTGGACCGGCGCGAAGGCGAAGCCGTTGGGCGTCTGCAGGAGCTTCAGGCCCCGGCGCTCCGCCTCCTCGCCGACCTCCTCGAGTTCCTGCTTCTGGCGCTGCTCGAAGCCCGCGGCGACCTCGCCCATGCGGCTGCGGAACTCCTCGTCCTCGAAGACCGCCGGGATCACGGAGCGCAGGTCCTCCACGAACTGGTCCGCGTCGCTGCGCAGGCGCCGGCCCTGGCCGGCCACGAGGCGCAGGGCGCGGGGGCGCATGGCGTCCTCGAAGTCGTTGAGGTAGCACCAGTCGCTCGGGGTGCTGCGACCGGCGGTGGCCTCCCGGAGCACGGCGGCGACCATGGACTCGCAGTCGCTCCCCGGAGCCGTGAGCACGAAGGGGTTGTAGCCGGTGGCCTCCATGGCGAGCGCGAAGCGCAGGGCGCGGGTGGCGCGCTCCTGGCCGAGGCCCTCGCGGAGCGGCTCGAGCTCGGCGGTGGTCTCGAAGTCGAAGACCTCCGGGG
>JAZBPF010000271.1:0-4903 GCA_036351515.1 Pseudomonadales bacterium
CGGTCCCCGGAGCATCGTCTTCAAGCACGACGCCGGCATGCGCGACATCGAGGGCCTCGAGAAGTACCTCGAGGTGGTCGGTGAGCCGCTCCCCGAACGGGTCGCTCTCGAGGAGAACGGCGTGCCCTTCGCGATCCCCCTCGCAGGCGGCCAGAAGACCGGGTGGTTCTACGATCACCGGGAGAACCGGGCCCGGCTGGCCCCCTTCGCCGAGGGCGCCCGCGTCCTCGACGCCTTCGCCTACCTCGGTGGCTGGGGGCTCCAGGCGCTGGCCTTCGGGGCGGCCGAGGTGACCGCCGTGGACGGCTCGGCCCCGGCGCTGGCCGGGCTCGAGGAGAACGCCGCGCTCCAGGGCGTCGCGGACCGGGTCGCGACGCAGCGCGGGGACGCCTTCGAGGTGCTCGGCGCCCTCGCCGACGGCGGCGAGCGCTTCGACGTCGTGGTCGTCGACCCGCCGGCCCTCGTGAAGCGCCGCAAGGACCTCAAGGCCGGGACGCGGGCCTACCAGCGCCTCGCGGCGCTCGGGCTCCGGCTCGTGCGCGACGGGGGCCTCTTCGTCTTCGCCTCCTGCTCCCTGCACTTCGACCGGGAGATGCTCCGGGACACGGTGCGGGGCGCGGCGCGCCACGTGGAGCGTCAGGTGCAGGCCCTCGGCACCTTCGGGGCGGGCCCGGACCATCCGATCCATCCGGCGATCCCCGAGTCCGACTACCTCAAGGCGACGTTCCTGCGGGTCCTCCAGCCGGCCCGGGGCGGGGCCCTGTGACCGGCAGCGCGGACTTTGCGCCGTCCCGGGGCAGGCCCGAGAATGGGGACGTGCGAAGAACCCGTGACCGTGACGCCGTGATCGACCGCGAAGGCTACCGCCCGAACGTGGGGATCATCCTCGCCGACGACGTCGGCCGGGTGCTCTGGGCCCGGCGCGTCGGGGGCCGCGACGCCTGGCAGTTCCCCCAGGGCGGGATCCAGGAAGGCGAGTCCGTGGAGGAGGCGATGTACCGCGAGCTCATGGAGGAGGTGGGGCTCGAGCCGGCGCAGGTGGAGGTGCGGGCCTGCACGCGGGGCTGGCTCCGCTACCGGCTGCCGCGGCGCATGCTCCGGCACAACAGCACGCCCTCCTTCGTGGGCCAGAAGCAGAAGTGGTTCCTCCTGCGCATGCTCTGCGAGGACCGGTGCGTGCGCTTCGACGCCGGCGACAAGCCGGAGTTCGACCACTTCCGCTGGGTGAGCTACTGGTATCCCCTCGGCCAGGTGGTATCGTTCAAGCGGGACGTCTACCGCCGCGCCCTCGCCGAACTCGCGCCGCGCCTGCCCGTCGACGAGGGGTGACGACGGGCCGCTCCCTCCCTTCGTCCGGACGCGCTCATGCTCGACACGCTGCGCAGCATCGTGCAGGAGGTGAACGCGGCGCCCGACCTGGACGCCGCGCTGCGCATCATCGTCCAGCGGGTCCGGCAGGCCGTCGGCACGGAAGTCTGCTCCGTCTACCTCGCCGACCCCGGCGGCGAGCGCTTCCGCTTCATGGCCACCGAGGGTCTGAACCCGGCCATGGTCGGGCGCCTCTCCCTCGGCCGCTCCGAGGGCCTCGTCGGCCTCGTGGGCCTGCGGGCGGAGCCCATCAACCTCGACGACGCCCCCGCCCATCCGAACTTCCACTACCTGCCGGAGATCGGTGAGGAGCCCTACCAGGCCTTCCTCGGCGTGCCGATCATCCACCACCGCCGCGTGCTCGGCGTGCTGGTGGTGCAGCAGCGGGACGCGCGCCGCTTCGACGCGGGCGAGGAGGCCTTCCTCGTCACCCTGTCGGCGCAGCTCGCGGGGGTGATCGCTCACGCCGAGGCCACGGGCGGCGTCGCCCGGGCCGGGTCGCGCACGGCGCAGCGGGACACGCGCTTCAAGGGCGTCCCCGGTGCGCCGGGAGTCGCCCTCGGGACCGGCGTGGTGATGTTCCCGCCGGCGAACCTCGACGCCGTCCCGGACCGGGACGCGGAGGACGTCACCGTCGAGCTGCTGCTCTTCGAGCGCGCCATCGGCGCCGTGCGCCGCGACATCGTCGCCGTGGGCGAGAAGCTCTCGGGACGCCTCGACCCGCAGGAACGCGCCCTCTTCGATGCCTACCTGCACATGCTCGACGACCGGGCCCTCGGCGGCGAGGTCACGCGCCTGATCCGCAAGGGCCAGTGGGCCCAGGGCGCGCTCAAGCAGGTCATCGACGAGCACGTCGCGCACTTCGAGCTCATGGAGGACTCCTACCTCCGCGAGCGCGCCGCGGACGTGAAGGAGCTCGGCCAGCGCGTGCTCGCCTACCTCCAGGAGGACGTGCGCCCGCGCACGCACTTCCCGGAGCAGACGATCATCGTCGGCGAGGAGATCACGCCGGCCATGCTCGGCGAGGTCCCGCCCGAGCACCTCGCCGGGATCGTCTCCCTGCGCGGCTCCGGCAACTCGCACATCGCGATCCTCGCCCGGGCCCTCGGCGTCCCGACGGTCATGGGCGCCGTGGACGTGCCCCTCGCGGCCATGCAGGGCCGCGAGCTCATCGTCGACGGCTTCGAGGGGGCGCTCTACACCAACCCCTCCCGCGCCCTGCGCAAGCACTACGAGACCGTGGTGGCCGAGGAGCGCGAGTTCTTCGAGGGGCTGGAGGAGCTCCGGGACCTGCCCGCGGAGACGAAGGACGGCCACCGGGTCGCGCTCTGGGTGAACATCGGCCTGACCACGGATCTCGAGCGCTCCCTCGACCGCGGCGCCGAGGGGGTGGGGCTCTACCGCACGGAGATCCCCTTCATGTCCTCGGACCGGTTCCCCACGGAGGACGAGCAGTGCGTCCTCTACCGGGAGTCGCTCGCGGCCTTCGCGCCCCGGCCCGTGACCATGCGCACGCTCGACATCGGTGGCGACAAGGCCCTGTCCTACTTCCCGATCAGCGAGGACAACCCCTTCCTCGGCTGGCGGGGGATCCGCGTGATCCTCGATCATCCGGAGATCTTCGTGGTGCAGGTGCGGGCCATGATCCGCGCGAGCGCCGACCTCCCCGGGCAGATGCGCATCATGCTGCCCATGATCACGAACCTCGCCGAGGTGGACGAGTCCCTCGGGCTCGTGAACCGCTGCTACGAGGAGATCGTCGAGGAACTCTCGAAGGACGGGCGCAGCGTGCGCCGGCCCGAGGTGGGCGTGATGATCGAGGTGCCGGCGGCCGTCTACCAGACGCGCCAGCTCGCCCAGCGCGTCGACTTCCTCGCCGTCGGCACCAACGACCTCACCCAGTACATGCTCGCCGTGGACCGCAACAACCCGCGGGTCGCGGACCTCTACCAGGACCTGCATCCCGCGGTGCTCGGGGCACTGAAGTTCGTGGTCGACTCCGCCCGGGCCGAGGGGACGCGCTGCGGGATCTGCGGGGAACTCGCGGGCAACCCCATGGCCGCGATCCTGCTCCTGGCCATGGGCATCGACGTGCTCTCCATGAACGCCACGAACCTCCCGCGCGTGAAGTGGGTGCTGCGCGCCTTCACCTTCCGGGACGCCCGCCGGCTCCTCAAGCGCGTGCTCGCCATGGAGAGCGCCGACGAGATCGAGCACTGCATGCGCGCGGCGCTCGTCGAGCGCGGCCTCGCCCGCGCCCTGGTCCGCGGCAGCCGCATCGCGGCCTGAGCGGCACGAGGCGGGGGGATCTTCACGGGCGGGCCGACTGTCGTCGCGCACTGCGTGCGCTTCCCACGGCGTTCGTGGGAAGCCGACGCAGTCGGCGATCCTCGCCCGCGCCGGGTGCGGGATCAGGAGCGCGGGGCCGCAGAAGGGGCGAGGTCGACCTCGAAGTGCCCGTCTCCATCGTGGCGACCATCGGGACCGAAGCGCCGCTCGGCGAAGCGCGCCCGGTCGGAGGCGAGCAGCACCACGGTGCTCGCCCGGGTGCCGTAGACGTCGCCGCGGATGAAGCAGGGCGCGACGCGCCGTGCGGCTTCCGGCTCGAGCCCCGCGGCGGCGAGCTCCTCGTCGTCGGGCTGGGTGTCGTCGCCGAGCAGCTCGAGGAGCGCCGGCACGTCCGCCCGCGCCTCCGCCTCCGTGAAGCTCGCCAGCGCGGACTTGCCCCGGCGGACCTTCGGCCAGGCCGTGTCCAGCAGGTGGTTGGAGAGCCCGTAGATCCCCGGAGCGAGGCGCACCGGGGCGCCCGCACGGTTCGAGAAGTACCAGAGTTCCTCGGCGTTCCCCACGAGGAGATTGAAGCCCCGATAGGCCCGGCCCTCGCTCGCCACCGCGTGCAGGTAGACCTCCGGGGGAACGTCCCCGGCGAGGAAGTCGGCGACGAGATCGCCCCGGGAGCGGGGCGGCACGGGCTCCGGCGGGGGCTCGGTGAAGTTCGTCACCGCCGCGAAGCGCCCGGAGGCGCTGAGTCCGAGCCAGGTGCCCCCCGCCTCGAGATCACGGCCCGCGAGCACGCCGCGGCGTTCCGCCCACCAGCCGGCCGGGGCCGCGGGACGGGCGTGGAACTCGTCCCGGTTCGCGGCGACGACGAGGGGCCAGGCGGGATGGACGCCGTGGGCGAAGAGGATCAGGCACACGGGAAACTCCGGTCCGGAACGCGGCAGGCGCGGCAGTGTAGCAGCGGGGTCCCGGGCCCCCGGTCGCACCCTCCCCGCCGCCCGGGCGCTCGATCGGACCGGGCGGTGCCGGCTCCCTCGCGGATGGCCGGTGGCAGCTCCGGTCTTGGGGCCGGAGGAGTCGTCCCGACGGCCTCCGGCCCCGGAGGCCGTGCAGGACCGCGGCCGGACCGGCCGGACCTGCGACGTCCGGTCGTCGACCCGCGGGGCCCGCCCCGTCGCGCGCCGCGAGGGGCCGGAATGGCAGATCGGCAGCCTGCTATGATCGCCGCCCATGCTCGCCTACCCCGACATCGATC
>JAZBPF010000272.1:0-6536 GCA_036351515.1 Pseudomonadales bacterium
ATCCGGGCCCATCGCCGCATCATGCAGCGCTGCCATCCGGACCACGGCGGCTCGGCCCACCTGGCGGCGCAGGTGAACGCCGCCCGGGACCGGCTCCTCGAGGACCTCGAGGCCTGAGGCGCCGTGCAGCTTTCGTTCGCCTGCTCCCGCGCGTCTGCTGCGCGCCGCGATCGGCGCCGCCGGGAGAAGCCGCTGCGACGGCGTCGTCCGCTGGTCCGCATGGGGCGCGGATCGGACCGCTCGCGACGGCGTCCGGAACGTTCACGGACTCCGAGACCGGCGCGTCCGGTCAGGGCTGGAGGATCGTCGCGCCCCGGGTCTGCCCGGACTCCAGGGCCTCGTGGGCCCGCGCCGCCTCCGCGAGGGGGAAGCGCTGCTCGATCCGCACCTTCAGCACGCCCTCCCCGACCAGGCGGAGCACGGCGCCGGCGAGGCCCTCGAGTTCCTCGCGCGTGCGCGCGTAGCTCGCGAGCGTCGGGCGCGTGAAGTAGAGCGAGCCCTTCGCCGCGAGCTGCGCCGGGATCACCTTGTCCACGGGGCCCGAGGCGTTGCCGAAGCTCACGAACATGCCCCGGGGGGCGAGGCAGTCGAGGGAGGCCTCGAAGGTGGCGCGGCCCACGGAGTCGTAGACGACCGGCACGCCGGCCCCGTCCGTGAGCTCCCGGACCCGGGCGACGAGGTCGTCCCGTCCCCGGACCACCACTTCGTCGCAGCCGTGGGCGCGCACGAGCTCGGCCTTCTCCTCGTTGCCCACGACGCCGATGACGCGGGCCCCGAGATGCCGCGCCCACTGGACCATGAGCAGGCCCGTGCCGCCGGCGGCGGCGTGGAGCAGGATCGTGTCGCCGGGGCCGACGGGCCGCGTCTGCGTGAGCAGGTAGGCGGCGGTCATGCCCTTGAGCATGATCGCCGCGGCGGTCTCGTCGTCGACGCCGTCGGGGATCCGGATCAGCTGCTCCGCGGCGCGCACGGATTCCGTGGCGTAGGCGCCGAGGGCACCGGTGCCGAAGGCGACGCGATCGCCGGGGGCCAGGTGCGCGACGCCCTCGCCGACCGCCTCCACGACCCCGGCCGCCTCGAGACCGAGGCCGCTCGGGAGCGGCACCGGGTAGAGGCCGGAGCGGTGGTAGGTGTCGATGAAGTTGAGGCCCACGGCCCGGTGCCGAAGCCGCACCTCGCCGGGGCCGGGATCCCCGAGGGTCACGTCCTCGTAGCGGAGCACCTCCGGCCCCCCGGTCCGATCGAAGCGGATCGCCTTCGCCATCGCCTTCCTCCCCCTGATCGTGGATCCGCAGCCGACGGGCTGCGCGCCGGGGGCGGAAGCTAGCACGCCCCGCGCGGCCGGCGCGATCGGTCCCGCCCTGGCGCAGAACGAGCACCCGATCCGGGCGCAACGCCGGAGCTTCCGCCGGCTTCGCGGGCGCAGCAGCCGTGAATCGGTGCGCGATGCGGGCTAGGCTGTGATCCTCGCGCCCTCGTCCCGGGACCTCCGTGCAGCCCGACGCCCTCTCCGGCAACTTCGCGCCCGTGACCGAGGAGCGGGTGCTCCTCGAGCCGGCCTGCACGGGCACGCTGCCGACCGGCCTCGACGGGCTCTACGTGCGCACGGGACCGAACCCGCTGCCCGACGCGCCGCCCCGTCCCCTGCCCTGGCTCACCGGCGACGGCATGGTGCACGGCCTGCGCATCGAGGGGGGCCGTGTCCTCTGGTACCGGAACCGCTGGATCTCCACTCCGGAGGTGGCCGACCGGCTCGGGCGCAGCGCCCCGGTCCCGCCGCCGGCGCTCGTTCCCGAGGGCAGTGGCAACCTCGCCGTGTGCCCGCACGCCGGCAACCTCTACGCCTTCTCCGAACTCGCCCTGCCCTATGCCCTGAGCACGGGCACGCTCGAGACCCGCGCCATCGAGGACTTCGGCGGGCCGCTCCCGGCGGGCTCCATCGGCCATCCGAAGGCCGACGCGACCACCGGCGCCCTGCACACGCTCGCCTACCACTTCGAGGCGCCCTACCTCCGGCATCACGAGGTCGACCGGCGCGGGCGCCTCGTCCGCAGCCGGGTGCTGCCTCTCGAGCGCCCGGCCTACGTGCACGACTTCGGCCTCGGGCGACGCTGGCTCGTGCTCTTCGACCTGCCGCGGCTGTTCAGCGAGGAGGCGCTGCTGGACGGGCAGCCGCTCCCCTACTGCTGGACCGAGGACGCCGAGGCCCGCGTCGGCCTCGTCCCGCGGGACGGCGACGGGCCTCCGCTCTGGTTCCCGACGGATCCGTTCCGCCTCGAGCACGTGGCGGCGGTGCACGAGGAGTCCTCCGGACGGGTCGTCGTGGACCTGATCGCGGGCCCGGCCGAGGACGGGACGGACGCCACCCTGCAGCGCCTGACCCTCGATCCCGGGCGCGGGGTGTGCCTGCGCGAGGTGCTGGACGACCGTCCCCAGGACCTGCCAACGGGGGATCCGCGGACGGCCACCGGGGGGCGCCGCTGGCTCTGGACCCTCGCCGCGGACCGGAGCGGACCGGCACCGGTCGGTCGGCGCCTGTACCGGCACGACCTCCTCCACGGCGAGCGCGTGGAGGTGCCGCTGCCGGACGGCGTCGTCGCGGGCGAGCTGAGCTACGTGCCGGCCCACGCCCGGGCGGAGGAGGACGAGGGCTGGCTGCTCGGCTTCTGCTGGGAGGGTCCCCGGTCCGTACCGGGCTTCCTGGTGCTGGACGCGCGGCGCCCGGGGGCGGAGCCGGTGGCCCGGATCACGCTCACGGGGCGCGTGCCCCACGGCAGTCACGGCTGCTGGATGGCCCTGCCCCGCGGAAGCGGCTGAAGCGGATCAGTCTCCGCGCCAGTCGCGCCGGACCATGGCGAGGAACGGGCGCCAGGCCTCGAGCGGTGCGCGGGCGCGGGTCAGGCCCCGACGCAGGAGACTGCCCGCTTCCTCGAGGCCTTCGCGGAGATGGGCCCGGCGCCGGTGCAGGTGCGCGCCGGGGAGGGACAGGAACTCCTCGGGCGTCCGGGCCGAGGCCGCGGCGCGGAGCGTGTGCACGCCGTCCTCGAGCAGGTAGCGGCCCTGCCGGAGCTGGAGCGCCGCGAGGGCGGCGCCGTCCTCGGCCCAGCCGGAGACCCACTCGAGGACCGTCTCCGTCGCGAGGTACTCGGCGGCGGCGGCCTCCTGCCCGGCGAGGCCGGCCTGGGTGCCGAGGTCCTCGCCGAGGGTGCGCGCGTCGTCGAGGACGCGGCGCGCGTCCCGGCCCATGCGGCCCACGTCCCGCTCGAGGTCGTCCCAGCTCATGGCGTGCTCCGGTTCAGAGGAGGCCCTTGCCCTCCTCCTCGAGGGCGCGCAGGCGCTTCACCCAGTTCTCGAGGAGCGTGAACTCGTCCTCCGCGACGCCGAAGGCGTCGGCGAGCTCGCGCAGGACGCACTCCTCCTCGATCTCGAGGGCGCCGTCCACGTAGCTCAGATGGATCAGGTTGACGAGGGCGATGCGCCGCGCCCGCGGCGAGTCGAACACGCCGGCGATGCCGTCGAGTTCGATGTACTGGCTCTGCACGTCCGCGGGCAGCCCCATCTCGCGACGGAGCCGCTCCATCATGGCCTCCTCGTTGGGATCGAGCAGACCGTCGGAGACGATCACGTCGTGCGCGAGCCCGAAGAGAGCGACGCGCTGGGGCTCCGTGAGTGCGTCGAGCCACATGGCGGTCGCCCCCGTCCCCGCGCGCTCAGCCGAGGGCGGTGTTCACCATGCCGGCGATCATGATGACGATCGACAGCCAACCCCAGGCGAGAAACGCCTTCATGACGAGGGATTGCTCGGAGAAATCCTCGACGAGATACCAGAACCACTGCATGGTCGCGTGTCGCTCCAGGTCGGGGCGGCGGAGCCGCGTGGGACCGGCTCCGCCGGTCGGGATCGGCGCGGATGATACCGCCCCGGTCGCCCACAAGGCCACCGGGGCGGGTCACCGCTCCGCGACCGGTTCGCCCTCCATGTCGTGGGCGTCCGTGGCCACGATCCGGACCCGCAGGAGCGTCCCGGGTTCGCTGCGCACGCCGGGGAGATGCACGGCGCCGTCGATCTCCGGGGCGTCGGCCGGCGAGCGGGCCACGGAGCCCTCGGGCCCGGAGCCGTCCACGAGCACGTCGATCTCCCGGCCCACCCAGCGCGCGAGGCGCTCGGCGCTGATCTCCTCCTGCAGGGCCATGAGCCGCTCCCGCCGCTCCTCGGCGACCTCCGCCGGCACGGGGTCGGGCAGCGCGTTCGCCACGGCGCCCTCCACGGGCGAATAGGCGAAGCAGCCGACGCGGTCCAGGCGGGCCTCCTCGAGGAAGGCGAGCAGTTCCTCGAACTCCGCCTCCGTCTCCCCGGGAAACCCGGTGATGAAGGTGCTGCGCAGCGTGAGGTCGGGGCAGAGCGCGCGCCAGGCGCGGATGCGGTCGAGGTTCCGCTCGCTCGCCGCCGGCCGCTTCATGAGCTTGAGGATCCGGTCCGAGGCGTGCTGCAGGGGCACGTCGAGGTAGGGCAGGACCTTCCCCTCGGCCATGAGGGGGATCACCTCGTCCACGTGCGGGTAGGGATAGACGTAGTGGAGGCGGACCCAGACGCCGAGGCTCCCGAGCGCCTCGCAGAGCTCGGTCATGCGCGTGCGCACGGGGCGCCCGCCCCAGAAGCTCGTGCGGTACTTCAGGTCGACGCCGTAGGCGCTCGTGTCCTGGGAGACGACCAGCAGCTCCCGGACGCCGGCGTCCACGAGGCGCTCCGCCTCCGCGAGCACGTCCCCGGCGGGACGGCTCACGAGGTCCCCGCGCATGGAGGGGATGATGCAGAAGGTGCAGCGGTGATTGCAGCCCTCGGAGATCTTCAGATAGGCATAGTGCCGCGGCGTCAGGCGGATCCCCTGGGGCGGCACGAGGGACGTGAAGGGGTCGTGCGCCGGCTCGGGCAGGTGCTCGTGCACCGCCGCCATCACGTCCTCGTAGGCCTGGGGACCGGTGACCGCGAGCACGTCCGGGTGGGCGGCGCGGATGCGCTCCGCGTCCTTGCCGAGGCAGCCCGTGACCACGACCCGGCCGTTCTCCGCCAGCGCCTCGCCGATGGCGTCGAGGGACTCCTCGACCGCGGCGTCGATGAAGCCGCAGGTGTTCACGACGACGAGGTCCGCCTCCTCGTAGCCGCCGACGAGGTCGTAGCCGGCGGTGCGCAGCTGCGTGAGGATCCGCTCGGAGTCCACGAGGGCCTTCGGACAGCCGAGGCTGACGAAGCCGATTCGCCCCGATGGGGGTCGCCCCGAGAGGGGTCGGCCGGATGCGGAACCGACGGGGGAGGATTCTCGGGCCATGGACGGGATCCGGGGAGGCTCGCGGGCGCGCGATGATACCGCCCCGCGATGCCCCCGGCGACGGGTCGGCAGCGGCTGGAACTCCGTTTCGGCAGCCTGCCGGAGCGGGCCGTGGACGGGACGTCGTCGCTCCGTCGTGCCCGGGCTGCGCACCTGCGCCGCAGCTCGGCGCAGGAAGAGTCCGGGACGGACTTTCTCGGCAACCTGCTGTGGGCCGCTCAGTCGGCCCCGTCGATGTGCAGCAGCTGCTTGCCCCGGTTCCGCCCCGTGAACAGGCGCTGGAGCGTCGCGGGGATGTTCGCGAAGCCCTCCTGCACGTCCTCCTCGTGATGCAGCTCGCCGCGCTGGATCCAGCCGAGCAGGTCCTTCACGGCCTCGCCCGCCCGGTCGTAGTAGTCGAGGACGATGAAGCCCTCCATGCGGGCGCGCATGATCACGAGGTTCAGGAGGTTGCGCGGCCCCGGGGGCGGCTCCGTGGCGTTGTAGCTCGAGATGCCGCCGCAGAGCACGACGCGGGCGTGCATGGCGAGGTGGTCCAGCGCGGCCTCGAGGATCTCGCCGCCGACGTTGTCGAAGTAGACGTCGACGCCCTTCGGGCAGGTCTCGGCGATGCGGGCGCGCACGTCCTCGTGCTTGTAGTCGATGGCCTCGTCGAAGCGCGCCGTCTCCTTCAGCCAGGCGCACTTCTCGGGGCCGCCGGCGATGCCCACGACCCGGGCCCCGCGGATCCGCGCGATCTGCCCCGCCACGGAGCCGGTGGCGCCGGCGGCGCCGGAGACGAGCACGGTCTGGCCGGGCTCCGGCCGCCCGAGGTCGAGCATGCCCCAGTAGGCCGTGAGGCCGGTCACGCCGAGCACCGAGAGCACCATGGTGGGGGGCACCCCCTCGGGCACCCGGCGCAGGGGCACGGCTCCGCCGCCGTCGGTGACGAAGTAGTCCTGCCAGCCGCCCGTGCCCTGCACCCAGTCGCCGACGGCGAAGTCGGGCCGGTTCGAGGCCACCACGCGCCCGACGCTTCCGGCTCGCATGGGCTCGCCGATGGCCACGGGGGGCAGGTAGCTCGGCCGGTCCTCCATCCACCCGCGTTGCGTGGGGTCGAAGGAGAGATAGGCATTGCGCACCAGCACCTCGCCCGGGCCGGGTTCGGGCACCGGCGTCTCCACGTACTCGAAGTTCTCCGGCCCGACCATGCCGTGGGGCCGGCGGGCC
>JAZBPF010000273.1:0-16084 GCA_036351515.1 Pseudomonadales bacterium
CGTGAAGCCCGCCGGCACGATCAGGTCCGGGAAGCCCGAGAGGTTCGCGAGGATCACCGGGGAGCCCCCGCTGCCCGGGGCGCCGTCGGGATCCGGGTCCGGATCGAGGCGGCCCGGCCGTGTCGAGGAGGTCGGATAGACGAGGGCGTCGAGTTCCTCCCGGGCGAGGATGCCCGCGAGCGTGTCCCGGATCAGGGGCAGGCCGTGGTCGCGCACGGCGAGGTATTCCGGATCGTCGAGGGCGGGGCTCTCGAGCTCGTCGAGCATGAGGCGCCAGCGCGTGGGGTCGGGCCGCGCACCGTCGTCCCGGCGGGCGAGGAGCGTCCGGTTGCCCTCGATCACCTCCTCCAGGGTCCGGGGAAAGCCCGGTGCGAGGGTCGCCAGGTAGTCCGCGAGCTGCGCCCGGAACTCCGGATAGCGGATCGTCCGGTAGAGCTCGCCGCGGCTCTCGAGGAGCCACTTCGGCAGCTTCACGTCCACCACCGTGGCGCCGGCGGCCTCCAGGGTCGCGAGTGCCGCCTCGACGATCCAGTCCACCTCCCGATCCTGGCCGAGGAAGTCCCGGGCGACGCCGATGCGCGCGCCGGCGAGGGCGTCCGCGTCGAGAAAGCGCGTGTAGTCGGCGTGGATCCGTCCCTCGCTCGCGGCCGTCGCCGGATCCGCGGGATCGGGGCCCGCGAGGACGCCGAGCACGACCGCGATGTCCGTCACGCTCCGGGCCATGGGGCCGGCGGTGTCGAAGGACAGCGCGAGGGGCACGATGCCGTCCCGGCTCAGGAGCCCGAGCGTCGGCTTCAGGCCGACGATGCCGTTGGCGGAGGACGGGCCGCGTACGGAGCCGCCCGTGTCCGTGCCGAAGCCGAGGGGCGCGTAGGCGGCCGCCACGGCCGCGCCGGTGCCGCCGGAGGAGCCCGAGGGAGTGCGCGCCGGGTCGTGGGGATTGCGCGTCGGCCCGCCGAGGGAGCTCATGGGCCCACCGGAGGCGAACTCCGAGAGGTTCACCTTCGCGAGCACGATCGCGCCGGCCTCGCGCAGGCGGCGCACCAGGGTCGCGTCGTCGGGCGGCAGGGACTCCGCGAGGAGGAAGGAGCCGGCGGTGGTCGGCAGGTCCGCCGTGTCGAGGTTGTCCTTGAGCAGCACCGGGATGCCGTGGAGGGGCGAGCGCGGTCCGCTGCGGCGCCGTTCCGCATCGAGGGCCCGGGCCCGCTCCAGGGCCCGCGGATTCACCGTGAGCACGGCGCCGAGCTCCGGCCCCGCCCGGTCGTAGGCCTCGATGCGGGCGAGGCCGAGCGTCACCAGGCGTTCGGCGTCGACGGTTCCGGCGTCCATGGCGGCCTGCAGCTCGGGGATCGTGGCGTGGGTGAAGGAAAGGGACGTCTCCGCAGCCCGGGCGCCGGGCAGCAGCAGGACGAGGAAGAGCAGGAGGGCGGGGCGCTGGCTCACGGCGGGCTCCGGCGGCGGGGGACGGCCCATGGTAGCGCCCGCCGCGCCGGCCGGCGGCGCGCGGCGGTCAGCGCGTCTCCGCGGTCCGCAGGGCGAGGCGCGCGGCGGCGAGGTCCTCCAGCGCCGTGCCCACGGACTTGAAGAGCGTGAGCTCCGTCGGCGAGGTGCGCCCGGGATGGCGCCCCGCGCAGAGCGCGCCGAGGTCCGCGATCAGGTCGTCCACGGTGATGGTGCCGTCCTCGAGGGCGTCGATGAACTCGCCCGCCTCCGAGAGCACGCCGTCGTGCGTGTCCACGAAGAGCGTCGCGCGGCGCAGGCACTCGGCGTCGGCCTCGTGCATGTCCGGCCGGTAGCTGCCGATGAGGTCGAGGTGCTGTCCCGGATGGAGCCAAGCGCCGAGGAGAAGGGGCTCGAGGCTCGGGACCGCGGAGGTGATCACGTCGGCGTGGCCCACGGCGCGCTCGAGGTCGTCCACGGCGTCCACGTCCACGCGGGGCAGGGCGCCGGCCACGTCGGCGACGGTCTGGTCCACGGCCTCCGTGCGCCGGCCCCAGATGCGCACGCGCTCGAGGCGGCGCACGCAGGCGTAGGCCCGGGGGAGGGCGCGGGCGAGGCGCCCGGTGCCGATCACGAGAAGCTCCCGCGCGTCCTCCCGCGCCAGGAACCGGGCGGCGAGGGCAGACGCCGCGGCGGTGCGCCGGGCCGTGAGCGCCGCCGCGTCGAGGAGCGCGACCGGCGCGCCGTGCTCCGGATGGAACAGCACGTAGAGACCCTGGATCCGCGGCCGGTGCCGGCGGCCGTTGTGCTCGAAGAGGGTCACGAGCTTCACGCCGGCGGCGCCCCCGGGCGTCCAGGCGGGCATCACGAGGAGGTCGCGCTGCTCGGCCTTCGCGCTCACGGCGCCGAGGTCGCCGTGGAAGCGCGGCGGCGTCTCCACGGGCGCGCTGCCGTCCGCGGCGGCGGCGAAGGCCGCCGAGAGGGCGTCGATGAGCTCCGGGAACGGCAGGCGGCGCTCCACGGCGCGGGCGTCGAGATAGTCCGGTGCGCTCATCGCTCTCCCCGTCCCGGCGGCCGAAGGGCGCCGGGACGGGGTGTCCCGGGCGCCGGCTCCGGATGCTCGCCCGCCGGTCCCGCGCCCGCAAGCGCCGGGGCGGCGGGGGGCGGCTGCAGCGCCGGGCGGCCCGGCGTATCGTCGTGGCGTCGCAGCCCCGAGGAGCCCCCGCCGTGAACGTCGCGTCTTCCCTTCCCGGCCTCCGCGAGACCCTCGCGATGCGCAAGCTCGAGGACGAGGCCGCCGCCGTCGAGCGCCTGCTCGACGCCACGCCCCTGTCGCCCGGGGCCCGCAACCGCGCGCTCGAGCGGGCCCGCGATCTCGTGCGCACGGCGCGCACGCGCCGCTCCGACCGCTCCATGCTCGACGCCTTCCTGGAGGAGTATGGCCTCTCGAACGAGGAGGGCGTGGCGCTCATGTGCCTCGCCGAGGCGCTCCTGCGCATCCCCGACGACGAGACCATCGACGAACTCATCGCCGACAAGATCCCCTCGGGGAAGTGGTCGGAGCACCTCGGGCACTCGGATGCGCTGTTCGTGAACGCCTCCACCTGGGCGCTGCTGCTCACGGGCCGCGTGGTGGATCCGGAGGAGGCCCTCGGCGCGGACCCCGGCCGCTGGCTCCGGCGCCTCGTCTCGCGCGTGGGCGAGCCGGTGATCCGCCGCGCCGTGGTCACGGCCATGCGCATCCTCGGCCGCGAGTTCGTGCTCGGGGAGAGCATCGAGGACGCGCTCTCCCGCGGCGCGAAGGACTACCGCGACCAGGCGCTCTTCTCCTTCGACATGCTCGGCGAGGGCGCGCGCACGGAGACCATGGCCCGCCGCTACCAGGAGCGCTACGCCCACGCCATCGACCGGGTGGCGGCGCGGGCCGAGGGCAGGGACGTGCGCACGCGCTCGGGCATCTCCATCAAGCTCTCGGCGCTCCATCCGCGCTACGCGTTCGCCCACTTCGAGCACGTGGCCGACACGCTCTACGAGCGCCTGAAGGCCCTCGCCGTCGCGGCGGCGAAGGGAAACATCGGCCTGAACCTCGACGCGGAGGAGGCGGACCGCCTCGAGATCTCCCTCGAGCTCTTCGAGCGCCTCGCCCGCGATCCGGACCTCGAGGGCTACGCCGGCCTCGGCTTCGTGGTCCAGGCCTACGGCAAGCGCGCGACCGCGACCGTGGCATGGCTCGACACCCTCGCCCGGGAGACCGGGCGGCCGCTCATGGTGCGCCTCGTGAAGGGCGCCTACTGGGACACGGAGATCAAGCACGCCCAGGTGGCGGGCCTCGACGGGTTTCCCGTGTTCACGCGCAAGCCGTCCACGGACCTCTGCTACCTCGTCTGCGCGCGCATGCTCCTCGAGTCCGAGGGGCGCCTCTATCCGCAGTTCGCGACGCACAACGCGCACACGGTGGCGGCGATCATGGAGCTCGCCGGCGACCGCCGCGACTTCGAGTTCCAGCGCCTGCACGGCATGGGCGAGCTGCTCTACGACGTGTGCACGAGCGCCTGGAACGACTTTCCGCCGCTGCGCACCTACGCCCCCGTGGGCGAGCACGAGGACCTGCTCGCCTATCTGGTCCGGCGCCTGCTCGAGAACGGCGCCAACTCCTCCTTCGTGAACCGCTTCCTCGACGAGCGCTATCCCGTGGAGGAGGTGGTGACCGATCCGGTGGCCCTGGTGCGCGGCCTCGACGTGATCCCCCATCCGCAGATTCCGCTGCCGCGGGACCTCTACGCACCGCGCGTGAATTCCCTGGCCCTCGACCTCGCGGACGCGGGCACCGTGCGCCGCCTGGAGGCGGTCTTCACTGACCTCGAGAACCGCTCCTTCGAGGCCGGGCCCGTGATCGGCGGGCGCATGAAGGACGGCGCCGCGCGCGAAGTGCGCGATCCCGCCGACACCCGCCGGGTCGTCGGCCGCGTCGCCGACGCCGGCACGGAGCTGCTCGACGCGGCGGTCTCCGGCGCCCGCGCGGCCCAGCGGGACTGGGACCGGCGCGGCGGGGCCGGGCGCGCGGAGGTGCTCGAGGCGATCGCCGACGGCTACGAGGCGAACCTCGAGCGACTCATGTACCTCGCCGTCCGGGAGGCCGGGAAGACCATCGAGGACGCGCTCGCGGAGGTGCGCGAGGCCGTGGACTTCTGCCGCTACTACGCCCAGCAGGCGCGCGAGCGCTTCGACGCGCCCCTGGCGCTCCCGGGCCCCACCGGGGAGCGCAACCAGCTGCGCCTCGAGGGCCGCGGCGTGTTCGCCTGCATCAGCCCCTGGAACTTCCCCCTCGCGATCTTCACGGGGCAGGTCACCGGGGCCCTGGCCGCCGGCAACGCCGTGCTCGCCAAGCCGGCGGAGCAGACCTGCCTGATCGCCGCCGAGGCCGTGAAGCTCATGCACGAGGCCGGCGTACCCGGGGACGTGCTCCACCTGCTCCCCGGCGACGGCCCCACGGTCGGGGCGCCGCTCGTGCGCCATCCGGGCATCGACGGCGTGGCCTTCACGGGCTCCGTGGACACGGCCCGGGCGATCCGCCGGGCCATCGCCGACCGGGACGGCCCCATGATCCCGCTGATCGCCGAGACCGGCGGCCTCAACGCCATGTTCGTGGACTCCTCGGCGCTCCTCGAGCAGGTGACCGACGACGTGATCCGCTCCGCCTTCGGCAGCGCCGGCCAGCGTTGCTCCGCCCTGCGCGTGCTCTACCTGCAGGACGACGTCGCCGACGACGCCCTGGCGCTGATCCGGGGCGCCATGGACGCCCTGCGCATCGGCGATCCGATCGAGCTCGCGACGGACGTTGGGCCCGTGATCGACGAGGAGGCGCGCTCGGCCCTGGTCGCCCACGGGGAGCGTATGCAGCGCACGGCCCGGGCGAGCCACGTCGTGGCGCTCCCGGAGGCGGCCTCCCACGGGCATTTCGTGGCACCGCAGCTCCACGAGGTCGGGTCCCTCGAGGAGGTCGGGGGCGAGCACTTCGGCCCGATCCTCCACGTGCGGCGCTTCGAGGAGCACGAGCTCGAGGCCTGCCTCGAAGAGGTCGCGGCGAGCCGCTACGGCCTCACGCTCGGCGTGCACTCGCGCATCGACCGCCGCTGCGAGCGCATCGCCACGTCGCTGCCCGTGGGCAACGCCTACGTGAACCGGAACATGATCGGGGCGATCGTGGGTTCCCAGCCCTTCGGCGGGCGGGGCCTGTCCGGGACCGGCCCGAAGGCCGGCGGGCCGCACTACCTGCTGGCCTTCGCCACGGAGCGCTCGGTCACCGTGAACACGGCGGCGAGCGGGGGCAACGCGGAGCTGCTGCGGCTGATCCGGTGAAGGCGCGCGCGCGGGCCGCGAACACCGGCCCGCGCCCTCGCGCTCACTGCGGCTGCTTCACCATCCGCAGGTACGGCTTCAGGGTCCGGAAACCCTCGGGGTACTTCTCCTTCGCCGCCTCGTCGGAGACGGTCGGCGGGATGATGACGTCCTCGCCCGGTTTCCAGTTCACGGGCGTCGCCACCGTGTGCTTGGCCGAAAGCTGGATCGAGTCGAGCAGGCGCAGCACCTCGTCGAAGTTGCGCCCGGAGGTCATGGGGTAGGTGAGGATCGCCTTGATGCGCTTGTCCGGGCCGATGACGAAGACGGAGCGCACCGTGGCGTTGTCCGCCGGCGTGCGGTCCTCGGCGCGGCCGTGCTCGTCCTCGGGCAGCATGTCGTAGAGCTTCGCCACCTCGAGGTTGCGGTCGCCGATCATGGGGTAGTTCGGCGCCGCGCCCTGGGTCTCCTCGATGTCCTGCGCCCAGGCGGCGTGGTTCTCCACCGGGTCCACGGAGAGGCCGATGACCTTCGTGTTCCGGGCCTCGAACTCGGGCTTCAGGCGGGCCATGTAGCCGAGCTCGGTGGTGCACACGGGCGTGAAGTCGCGCGGGTGCGAGAAGAGGATGCACCACTGCTCGCCGATCCAGTCGTGGAAGCGGATCGTGCCCTCGGTGGTCTCGGCGGTGAAGTCGGGGGCGACGGAATTGATTCGCAGCGTCATGGAAGACTCCCTGCTCTCGCTGGGCGGCGCGCGGGACCATAGGGCAGGCCCCGGCGCTCGGCAAGGATCGATCCCGCATCTGCATATGCCGACGCTGCGTGACCCGCGGAGCCCGCGGTGTAGCATGGTGCCCCTTGGGCGGATCCGGGGGATCCGCGTTCCGGTCGGCGGAGGAGGTCCGCATCGATGGTCGGCCAACGGATCGGCCGCAGGGCACTGCTGCGCGGTGCGACCGCCGGCGCGGCGCTGGGGCTGCTGCCCGGGTGGCCGGCGCGGGTCGGCGCGGCCGAGGGCGTGGGTCCCTTCGACCGCCGGATCGTGATCGAACTCGCCCGGGCGCGCGCCGAGCGTCCCTTCGAGCCCCCGCCGCCGGCGCCGCCGCGCCTCGCCGAGCTCGACTACGACCGCTACCGGCAGATCCGCTTCCAGAAGGGGCACGCGATCTGGGGCGGAGCGCCCACGCGCTTCGCCGTCGAGCTGTTCGCGCCGGGCTTCGTCTACGGCTACGGCGTGGACGTGCTCGTCGTCGAGAACGGCGAGGCCCGGCCCGTGGACCTCACCACCGGCGCCTTCGAGGTGCCGTCGGCGGAGATCGCGCAGGCCCTGGGCGCCTACGGCCGCCTCTCGGGCTTCCGCCTCCACTATCCGCTGAACCGCGACGACTACCGCGACGAGTTCCTGGTCTTCCAGGGGGCGAGCTACTTCCGGGGCGTCTCCCGGGGGCAGAACTACGGCCTGTCGGCCCGGGGCCTGGCCCTCGACGTGGCGGAGCCCACGGGCGAGGAGTTCCCGGTCTTCCGGCGCTTCTGGATCGAGCGCCCCGCGGCCACCGCCGACGCCATCGTCGTGCACGCGCTGCTGGACTCGCCCGGGTGCGCGGGGGCCTACCGCTTCGGCGTCTACCCCGGCGCGCGCACCACCCTCGACGTCGAGGCCGTGCTCTTCGCGCGGCGCCCCCTGCGCCACGTGGGCCTCGGGCCCCTCACGAGCATGTATCTGCACGGTGCGGCGGATCCGCCGGAGCTGCCGGACTACCGCCCGGCGGTGCACGACAGCCTCGGCCTCGCCATGCACACGGGCGCCGGCGAATGGCTCTGGCGGCCCCTGCAGAACCCCGCCCGGCTGCAGCTCTCGGCGTTCCTGGACCGCTCGCCGAAGGGCTTCGGGCTGATCCAGCGGCACCGGTCCTTCGACGCCTACGAGGACCTCGAGGCCCGCTACGAGCGGCGTCCCTCGGCCTGGGTGACGCCTCACGGGAACTGGGGCGAGGGGCAGGTGCAGCTCGTGGAGATCCCCTCGGATTCCGAGACCAACGACAACATCGTGGCCTACTGGCGCCCCCGGCTGCCGATCGAGCCGGGGAGCCCGTTCTCCTTCGGCTACCGGCTCACCTGGCCCGACCGCGCGCCCCTGCCCCGGGGGCTGGCGCCGATCCTGCGCACGGCCCGGGGCCGCAGCCTGACCCGGGGTCTGCCGCAGCTCGCCGTCGACCTCGGGCCGGTGCCCGGCGTCGCCAGCGCGGAGCTCGAGGTCCGGGCCACGGCGAGCGCGGGGGAACTCGTCGAGACCCTCGTGGTCGCCAATCCGGAGACGGGAGGGACCCGCGTCTTCCTGACCCTCGACCCGCAGGGCGCGGCCGTCGTCGAGCTGCGCCTGGAGACGCGCCACCGCGGAGAAGCCGTTGCAGAGACCTGGCTCCATCGCTGGCTCCCGGCCTGAGCGCGCCCTCCCTCCGGAGGCGCCGCTGGCCATGCCCCGGCAGCCGGTGGGTGCGCCGGCGCTGCCCCTCGTGCTGCGCAGTGAACCGCTCCATCGGCGGCTGGCGCGGGTCCTCTACCGGCTCCTGCTCCTCGCCGGCACGGCGGCGATCACCGCCTACGGCGTGCGCGAGATGCACGGCGTGCTCTCCCCCGGCGGCCTGACGGCGCTGCAGGCGCTGTTCCTCGGGCTCTTCGCCGTCAACTTCCTCTGGGTCTCCCACGCGGCGGTGAACGCCGTGCTCGGCGTGCTGCGCACCTTCTTCCGCTGGCTCGGCTCGCCCCCGCCGGAGGCGGACGTGCCCCTGCCGACGGCGATCCTCGTCCCGGTCTACAACGAGGATCCCGCCCGGGTCGCCGCCGCGATCCGCGTCATGGCCGCGGGCCTCGCGAGCCGCGCGCCGGGGCGCTTCGCCTTCTTCGTGCTGAGCGACACGAACCGGCTGGGAGCCTGGGTCGCCGAGGAACGGGTGTTCCGGAGTCTCGTGGCGGACGCCCCGCCGGAGACGCCCGTGTACTACCGGCACCGGGCCCACAACGACGAGCGCAAGGCCGGCAACGTGGCGGACTGGGTGCAGCGCTGGGGCGGTGCCTGGGAGGCCTTCCTGATCCTCGACGCCGACAGCCTGCTCGCACCCGCGACCATCGTCCGCCTCGCTCGGCGTCTCGGCGCGGACCCGGCCCTCGGGCTCGTGCAGACCGTACCGACGATCGTGCGCGGCCGGACCCTCTACGCCCGGCTCCAGCAGTTCGCCAACCGCTGCTACGGCACCGTGAGTGCGGCCGGGCTCGCGGCCTGGCACGGCCCGTCGGCGAACTACTGGGGTCACAACGCGATCATCCGTACCCGCGCCTTCGCCGAGGCGGCGAAGCTGCCGATCCTCTCCGGGAAGCCGCCCTTCGGCGGCGGCGTGCTCAGCCACGATTTCGTGGAGGCGGCCTTCCTGCGCCGGGCGGGCTGGGGCGTGCGCATCGACGCGGACCTGGAGGGGAGCCACGAGGAGGCGCCACCCTCCCTCACGGACGTGCTCCAGCGCGACCGGCGCTGGTGCCAGGGGAATCTCCAGCACGCGCGCTTCCTCCTCGCCGAGGGCCTCGCGCTGCCCTCGCGCCTGCACCTGTTCTCGGGGATCCTCGCCTACGGCAGCGCCGCGCTCTGGTTCGCCCTCGTGATCGTGGGCCTGCTCCTCGGCATCCAGGCGGAGTTCACGCGCCCCGAGTACTTCGCCCGGCCCTCCCTGTTCCCGCTCTGGCCGGTCTTCGACGCGGAGCGCGCCATCGCGCTCTTCCTCGTGTCCATGGCCGTGGTGCTGACGCCGAAGCTCGCGGGGTGGTTCGTCTCCCTCGCGAGCTGGCCGCGGCTCCTCGCCTTCGGCGGTCCCCTCGCGCTCACGGGGAGCGTGCTCGTCGAGATCGTCTGCTCGGTGCTCTACGCGCCGGTGCTCATGTTCGCGCAGACCCGGCTCGTGCTGCAGGTGCTCACCGGTGGCGACGCCGGCTGGCAGCCCCAGCGTCGGGAAGGCGCCGGCGTGCCCTTCCGGGAGGCGCTGCGCATGCACCGCACGGACGTGGTCTTCGGGCTGCTCGTGGCGGCGCTCGCCTGGGCGCTGCACCTCCATCTGTTCCTGTGGCTCCTGCCGGTCACCGCCGGGCTCGTGCTCGCGCCGGTGCTGGCCTGGGTGAGCGGACGCGAGGGGCCCGCACGCTTGCTGGGTGCCCTGGGGCTGCTCCGCGCGGAGGGGCTGCCGCGGGAGCGACGCCTCGTCGCGCAGTTCGAACGCGTGCTCGGTCGCGGACGGGAGCGGGAGCCGGAAGGGCCGCTCCGCGCCCTCGCAGCGGATCCGGGCCTGCGCGCCTTCCACGCGGCGCAGTTGCCGGCCCCGGGGGACCGGGGACCCTTCGATCCGTCCCTCGCCCTGGCGCGGGCCAAGGCGGAGTGGGAGCCGGACCTCGCGGTGCTGGAGTCCTTCCTCACCCCGCCGGAACTCATGGCCTGGCTCTCGGACCCCGCGGCGGTGGAGCATCTCGCGGATCGTGCCGGCGGCGCCTGGACCCCGCCCCGGCGGCGCTGGAGCGACGCCCGCCGCGTCTCCTGATCGGAGAGGGTTCCGCAGGCAGAACGCGAAGATGGCCCGTGGTGCCTCGCCTCGGGCGAGCGACCTTCAGCCGCGCGACATGCGGTAGCCCCGCCCCCGGACCGCGCGGAGCGCGTCCTCGTTGCAGCTGTTTCGGCAGGAGAGCTTGCGGCGCAGGCGCGAGACGATGGCCTCGAGCCCCTTGTCCGAGGGCGCCTCGGGTCTGCTGGAGACGGCCCAGGCCAGGTGCTTCCGCGGGACCACCTCCCCGTCCGCGTGCCACAGCTCCGTGAAGACGAACGCCTCTCCGGTCGTGAGCGGCCGCACTTCGTCGTCGCAGGCGACGTGCACGGCGCGGGCGTCCGGGGTCACGCGGGCGCACCGGAGCTCCAGGGCTGGCGCCACGGCAGCCGGCTTCGGATCGCCGGCCACGCTGCGCGCGAGGCGGGTCAGGCGCAGGGCGAGCTCCCGGACGCTGGCTCGGGAGAACACGAAGTCGGCCACGGCAGGGTGTTCCGCGATCCGGTCGGCCAGCTTCGTGTCCTGGACACGCGCGAGGACCGGTGCGACCTCGGCGAGCGCTTCCAGCACCCCGAGGTCCGCCTCGTCGCGCAGGTCCACGACGAGCAGATCCGGCCGTGACTCCGGGAATCCGGGCGGTACGTCCTCCAGGCGGTCGACCGGGACGAGCGTCCACGTGTCGTCCGGGAGGCTGCGTTTCAGGACGTCACGGGTGGGGCGATCCAGGCCGATCACCATCACGCGCACGGGCACTGCGTTCCTCCACCAGCTCTCGAGGAAATGATACACGTTACCGCTTCGACGCCGGCGGTCGCCAACGGCCGCTCCGCTACGGTGGGGGTGCGGCGGGGTCCCGGGCGCCGCGCCCGGGGTAGGACTCCCGGAAGCGATCAGGAGGCTCCCGTGAACCGTCAGGAGGCTCCCATGAGCGGTCACGGCGACGAGTCGTCGAGAGGGCGGGCTCCCCGCCCACGGGCCGGGAGGGCGCGATCCGCAGCGCCCTCGCACGAGGGGCGGGACGCTCGGGCACCGGCACGGGGGCGAGGTCACGCAGTGCCGCGGCGCCGGCCGGCGTGACCGCGGTGGCCGTTCAGAGCCCGTCGGCGAGGGTGCGCAGGGCGCGCTCCGTGGCGCCCCAGCCGAGACAGGCGTCGGTGATGCTCTGGCCGTAGCGAAGCGGTCCGGCGCCGAGATCCTGGCGCCCGCCCTCGAGATGGCTCTCGAGCATCACGCCGCGCAGCATCCTCTCGCCGGCGCGGCGCTGGGCGAGCACGTCGTCGAGCACGACGAGCTGGCGCTCCGGATCCTTGCGGCTGTTGCCGTGGCTGCAGTCGACCATGATGCCGGTGGTGATCCCCGCGGCCTCGAGCAGGCCCCGCGCCGCCGCCACGTGCTCCGCACCGTGGTTCGGCCCGGAGACCGTGCCGCCGCGCAGCACGAGGTGGCAGTGCGGATTGCCGCGGGTCTCGAGGATCGCCGGGGCGCCCTCCTTCGTGAGCGACGGGAACAGGTGCGGCGCGCGTGCCGCGCAGATCGCGTCCACGGCCACCTGCACGTCGCCGTCCGTGCGGTTCTTGATGCCCACGGGCATGGACAGCCCCGAGGCGAGCTCCCGATGCACCTGGCTCTCCGCCGTGCGGGCGCCGATGGCACCCCAGCTCACGAGGTCCGTGTAGAACTGCCCGAAGGTGGTGTCGAGGAACTCGGTGCCGGCGCCGAGCCCCTCGGCCGCCACGTCCGCGAGCAGGCGCCGGGCGCGGCGCAGCCCTTCGTTGATGCGGAAGGATCCGTCGAGATCGGGGTCGTTGATGAGGCCCTTCCAGCCGAGCACCGTGCGCGGCTTCTCGAAGTACACGCGCATGACCACGAGCAGCCGCTCGCGGAGGGCCTCCGCAAGCGGCGCGAGCCGCGCCGCGTACGCGCGGCCGGCATCCGGGTCGTGGATCGAGCAGGGGCCCACGACCACGAGCAGGCGCGGATCCTCCCCCGCGAGCACGGCCTCGACCTCGCGCCGGGTCCCGGTCACCCGCGCCTCGGCGGCGGCCGTGAGGGGGATCTCCTCGGCGAGGATGGCGGGGGTCAGGAGCGGGCGGACGCGCGCGATGCGCAGGTCGTCGGTGGGCAAGGGGGGCGTTCCTCCGGGACTGCGGGCGCGCAGGGTACTCCGCCGGCGGCCCGGAGAGCCACGGTCCGGAAGGACTCGGTGACCCGCGCTCGCGCCCGGCGGAGCGGTCCGGCGGGCGGACGGTCTTGCGGGCCGCATGCCGCGGGGTCAAGTCGCGGCGCGCGCGGCCGACTAGAGAGCCCGTACGCGGACTGCCTGGACGGAGCCATGGCCCTCGTGATCGACAGCACGACCCTCGACCTTTCCCTGGTGCGGCGCGCCACGACGGCCGACGCCCCGGTGCAGGAGCCGAAGCCGGCGGTACCCGCGCCGTCCGCGGAGAAGACGCAGGCGGTGGCCGGTGACGCGGCCCCGCGCTTCTCCACGGCGGCCCTCGACCGCCTCGGGGCCGCCATGCGGGACGTCTTCCAGCGCTTCGAGGCACCGCTCGCGCTGTTCTTCGACGGCGACGACGGCGAGGAGAGCGCAGCGCCGCGGAGCACCGGTTCCCTGCAGTTCTCCGCGAGCCGGGTCGAGCTCGAGGGGGACGGCTTCCGCTTCTCGGCGTCCGCCTTCTCGTTCTCCTTCGCGCTGGGCGCCGCGAGCGCCGCCCTGCGCGGCCCGGGCGCCGAGCCGCCGGCCGCCGTGGAATCCCCGGCCGACGCGCCGGCCGCGGACGGCGAGCGCTCGGCGAGCACCGGCGTCCTGACGTCGCGCAGCGTCGCCGTGTCGCTCTCGGCCGGGGCCGTGCAGCCCGGGGCCCCCGGGGCCGAGGCTGCGGCGGAGCCGGGATCGGAGCAGCCGTCCGCCGGGATTCCTTCGCAGGGCAGCACCGCGGCGGTCGCCGAGGACGCCGTCGCGCCGAGCGCCCCGGCGCCGGTCTCCGCGAGCCCGGCTGCGCCGACGCCCGCCGCCGTGCCGGCTCCGGCGCCTTCGGAGTCCGAGCGCCCCGCGTCCCGGGCCGAAGTCTCCGTGGCGCGCAGCGACACCCGGGTCCGCGTGCGCAGCCGTCTGCCGGAGCCCGCCGAGCGCGAGGTCCCGCGCCGGAGCGAGCGCAGCGAGGCCCCGTCGCGGTTCTCCGCGGACCTCCGGGCGCGCAGCAGCGAGACGCGCTTCACCCTGGACCTCGTCACCGCCGACGGCGACCTCGTGCGCATCGACTTCTCGAGCCTGGAGTCGCGGCTGCGCCTGCGCGGCGCCGCCTTCGGCGAGGACGGCCTGCTCGCGGCCTTCGCCGGGCGGGACCGCGGCAGCGTGCGTGAACTCGCCTTCGAGGTGCAGGGCGAACTCGACGACGAGGAACTCGCGCAGATCCGCGAGTTCGTCCGCGACGTGCTGAAGGCCGGCCGCCGGGCCCTGCGCGACGACGGGGACGCCTTCGCGCGCCTCGCGCGCCAGGGGGTGGAGGCGAGCGAGATCGCCTCCTTCGCCCTCGACTACCGCCGGACGGAGACGAAGTTGCTCGCGAAGTACCGCACCGTCGCCGGCCCCGGGGACGAGGCCGCGGCGCCCGCGAGCCTCGACGGGGACACCGCCGGTGCCGTCGGACGCCTCGCGGACGAGGCCCGGAGCCTCACGGACCAGGGCAGCCGCCTGCTGCTCCGGGCCTCCGCGGAGACGCTCGTCGCCCGCGTCCTCGGCGAAGCGGTGAAGCCGGTGCAGGTCCCCGCCGAGGAGCTCACGGACGAGGCCGTGGCCGCGGCCCTGGCCGGGCCGGAGTCCGCGCCGGCAGCGGCCTCCGGGAGCGAAGAGCCCCCTGCCGACGACGACTGATCGTCCTGCCGTTTCTCCCCCTCGCGCCCCGGTCCCCCGGGGCGCGGCGTTTCCGGCCGACGCCTTTCCGTGCTTAGAATGCGCTCCGGGACGCAGGGCTGCCGAGCGCGGCCACCGGTCGCGTGCGCCCGCAACGGGCGAGAGCAGAAAGGGGAGAGAGCATGCAGAAGCTACGCACGAGCGGCCGCCGCGCCGCACGCACGGCAGCCGTCGCGGCGCTGGTGACCGCGGGTCTCGGCGCCGGCACGATCCACGCCGCCGAGGAAGGGCCGGCGCCGACCGGCACGGAACAGGGCGAGTGGCGCTTCATCGGCGGGGACTCGGCGCACACGCGCTTCTCGCCCGCGGCGCAGATCACACCGGAGAACTTCGAGGACCTCGAGGACGTCTGGGTCTGGGACGGCGCGAGCTTCGACGCCGCCAGCGGCCGGTCCACGCCCGTCTACGCGGACGGCATCCTCTACACGGTCGCGGGCCCGCGCCGGCACGTGATCGCCCTCGACCCGGAGACCGGCGAACTCCTCTGGTCCTACCGCGAGCCGCACACGGAGCGCTACCAGTACTCCATGCGCAAGGACTACGGGAAGGGCATCGCCTTCGCCGAGATCGACGGCCGCAAGATCGTCTACATCATCTCGCCGGGCTTCTTCCTCACGGCCCTCGACGCGAAGACCGGCCGGCCCCTCGAGGGCTTCGGCAAGAAGGTGCCCGTGGAAGGCTTCCCGGAGACCGGCGTCGTCGACCTGCTCGCGAACTTCGGCTTCGACTACGACCCCTACTACGGGATCGACAAGGACCTCGGCTACATCACCGCGTCCTCGCCGCCGATCGTCGTCGGTGACGTGATCGTCATCGGCAACTCCGCCGAGCAGGGCTACAACCAGTCCCGCGAGGAAGGCATTCCCGGGGACATCCTCGGCTACGACGCGCGCACCGGCGAGTTCCTCTGGAAGTTCAACGTCGTCCCGCGGCCGGGCGAGTTCGGTGCCGAGACCTGGGAGGACGGTTCCTGGGTGAACGGCGAGGTGTCGAGCTGGGCGCCCATGGCCGCCGACCAGGACCGCGGCATCGTCTATATCCCGACGAACTCCGGGACCATCGACTTCTACGGCGGCCACCGGCCCGGGGACAACCTCTTCGGGACGAGCCTCATCGCCCTGGACGTGAAGACGGGCAAGCGCGCCTGGCACTTCCAGCTCGTGCACCACGACATCTGGAACTACGACACGCCGACGGCGCCGGTGCTCCTCGACGTGGAGCACGAGGGCAAGCCGACGCCGATCGTCGTGCAGGTGACCAAGCAGTCCTTCGCCTACGCCTTCAACCGCGTGACCGGCGAGCCGCTCTGGCCCATCGAGGAGCGGCCCGTGCCGCAGTCGCTGATCCCCGGGGAGCAGCTCTCGGAGACGCAGCCCTTCCCGACGAAGCCGGCCCCCTACGACAACCAGGGGCTCACCTACGACGATCTCATCGACTGGACGCCGGAGCTCCGGGCCAAGGCCGTCGACATCGTCGACGACTTCGTCATCGGCCCGCTCTTCAATCCGCCGCTGCACCGGGACAACGAGCTCGGCAAGCTCGGCTCCATCTGGTGTCCGGGGGACATCGGCGGCGTGAACATCGACGGCCCCGCGGTGGCGGACCCGAACACGGGGATCCTCTACGTGGTCTCGCGCAAGCACTGCACCACGCGCATCATCGCGCCGGGTGAGGAGCGGGACGCGATCCTCGACGAGCCGACGGGCACCACCGTCGCGCCCTACGCGGTGCTGCGGAACATGGGCGTGCGGGGTCCCGACGACCTGCCCCTGTTCAAGCCGCCCTTCAGCCGCATCACGGCCATCGACATGAA
>JAZBPF010000274.1:0-9177 GCA_036351515.1 Pseudomonadales bacterium
CCGGCCCCCACGCGAAGTCGGTCGCCGACGCGGCCCTGCTGCTGAGCCACATGCGGGGCCTCGACCCGGACGATCTGATGACCCACGACGCCCTGGGCACGGACCGGCGAGCGCCCTACACGGAGGCGCTGGATCCGCAGGGCCTTCGGGGCATGCGTCTCGGCGTGCTGGAGGATCTCTTCCGGGAGGGCGACGACTTCGCACCGATCAACGAGCAGATCCGCGGCGAGATCGAAGGCATGCGCGAGGCCGGGGCCGTGGTGGTCCCGGGACTGACGCTGGGCATGGACCTCGTCGGCTTCTTCCCGCAGATCCGCCACAGCGTTCCCGAGTTCCGTGCGGGCTTCGATGCGTATCTGCGCAGGAGGGGGGAGAGCTCACCGTTCCGGACCCTGGACGAACTCCACGAGTCCGGGCGCTACCTCGAGGACCTGGAATGGTCCTTTCGCAGGACGCTGCCGAGTGCCGAGCTGGAGTGGGACCCGGAGTATCTGGCTCGGCTGAAGAACCGGCGGACCCTGCGCGATCTGCTCACGGCATTGATGGATCGCCACCAGCTCGACGCGCTCGTGTATCCCTTCAAGTCCCTGACCGCACCCCCGCTCGGAACCGGTGATCGCGGCCCGCGCGACAATCCCGTGAGTTCGGGGACGGGGCTCCCGGCGGTCGTCCTGCCGGCGGGGGTCGCAGCCGACGGGCTGCCCATCTCCGTGGAGCTGCTGGGCAGACGTTTCGACGAGCGCAAGCTCGTCCGGATCGCGAGCGGCTACGAGGCGGTGAGTGGGCATCGACTGGCGCCCTCGAGCGCGCCCCCGCTGCCCGGGGATCGTTTCAGCTACACGATCCCGGACCCGGTCGAACCGGGCCCGTGAGGCGCGGGGGCGGGGCCGGTCGTCCGACCGTCCGGGTGCGCGCACGGGAACGGCGGAACGCAGGATCCGCGTGCCCGAGGCCTCGCCCAGGGCCTGCGCCCGGCTCGATCTCGTCGCGTGCCGGCCCGGTCGCGCCGATCCGCGCCGATTCGAGGCACGGGGCCCGGTCCTGTTTCGGCCGTCTGGTGCGCGGGGCAGCCGTTGGGTGCCTCCTGCTGACGGCGGCCTGTTCGCAGCTGCCGGCGGTACCCGACGGGGCCCGGGCCGCGCGCGCCGGACTGGCGGTGGCGGCCCAGCCCGATGCGGCCCGTGCCGGCGCCGAGATGTTCGCGCTCGGGGGCAACGCGGTCGACGCGGCGGTGGCGACGGGCTTCGCCCTCGCGGTCGTGGAGCCGACCATGAACGGACTCGGCGGGCGCAGTCAGTTGCTGCTGCGCACGGCGGACGGCCGGTTCCAGAGCTTCCAGGGCATGACCGAGATCCCTGCCGCCTGGGTCGCTCCCAAGGAGCCGGTGCGGGACGGCTACGGGGTCGTCGCCACCCCGGGCGTGGTGGCCAACCTCGCGCGGCTCCACGCCGAGCAGGGGAGCCTGCCGTGGGCGACCGTCCTCGCGCCGGCGATCCGACTCGCGGAGCACGGGTTCGAACTGCTTCCGGGCGAGGCGGCGCGCCACGCGTACGCGCTCGAGGCGATCCGGGACGATCCCGGCTTCCGGGCGAATTTCCTGAAGCCGGACGGCTCGACCTATGCGGCCGGCGAGCGATTCCGTCAGCCGGCGCTCGCGCGCACGCTGCGCCGGCTCGCGGAGGCGGGGGGCGAGGACTTCTATCGGGGCGGCATCGCCGCCGAGATCGCTGCGGACATGGCCAGGAACGGTGGCTTCGTGAGCGCCGACGATCTGGCCGCCTACGAGGCGGAGGACGGACGTCTCGTGCACCTTGCCTACCGAGGCCACGAGGTGCATTCCATGGCCGCGCCCGGCGGCGGCGGGCTGGTGGTCCGTGCCCTCGCGATCCTCGCGCGTTTCGACCGTGCGTCCATGGGCGAGGCGGCCTGGGCCGCGGTCGTCAACCAGGCCATCGCCCTGGCGCTGGAGGGGCGGACCGAGGATCCGGGGGAGCAGGACCCTGCACGGCTGACGGACGATGCGTGGGTCGATGCCGCGGTCCGTAGCATCCGCGTGCCCGCTCTGTCCCTGGACCGGGCGGCGGGAACGGAGCGCGGGTCGTCTTCCCCGGCGGCGACGCTCGCGTTCGACTGGACGGGCTCGACCTGGAGTTCCGAGCCTCACCACACGACCCATTTCACCACCGCGGACTGCGCCGGCACGGTGGTCTCCATCACCCAGACCCTGGGGCCGGTCTTCGGCTCGAAGGTGGTCACGCCGGAGCTCGGCTTCGCCTACGCCTCGACCATGGGCGCCTATCTCGCCTCCGCCCAGCAAGTGCCGGGCACGAGGCCGCGCACCACCATCGCGCCCACGATCGTGACGCGCGACGGGGAGGTGGTGCTCGTGCTGGGGGCCGCGGGTGGGGAGCGGATCCTGTCCGGGATCGTCCAGGTGCTGTCCCGGGTGATCGACGAGGGGCGTTCCCTCTCCGACGCGCTCGCTGCACCCCGGGTGCATCCGTTCCGTGCGGAGACCGGAAACGGCGATCGGGTCGTGGACGGCCTGCAGATGCACGTGGAGACCACCCCCGGAGAGGGCTGGCCCGAAGAGGTACTCGACGGCTGGACCCGAGCCGGCTTCACCGTGCATCCGAACGAAGCCCGCGGCGCGTTCTCGCGGGTCCACGCGATCGCGCGCTCGGAGCGAGGGTGGATCGGTGGCGCCGATCCGGACTGGGAGGGCATCGCCCTCCCGGCCGGAGGCGTCCGTTGCCCGGACTGACGCGAGGAGGGGGACCGTCCCCCGGGACGATTCCCCCTGGCTGCAGGTCGTCGTGCTTCCGGGGCCTCAGCGGCTCCGCGCCAGCTCCGCGACGATGTCGTAGTGGAAGCGGGCGAAGCGGTAGAGCTCGCTCTCGAGGATCCGCTCCCGGTCGCTGTGGGCGCCGTAGCCGAGGGGGCCGTCCTCGACGTCGATGGCCGGCCCGATCCCGTAGCACTGGATGCCCCGGGCCCGGAGGAAGGCCATGTCCGTGGCGCCGGTGCTCATGGTCGGCAGCGTCGTCGCCCCGTAGTGTCGGTCGATGTTCGCCTCGAGGACCCGGAAGGCCTCCGTGTCGAGGCTCGAGGTGCCGGCGGGGCGCGAATTGCGGGCGGCCCAGGCGACCTCGATCGCGGGATCGTCGATGACCTGGCTGACGAGCTCCAGAAACGCTTCCGGGTCCTCCGTGGGCTCGAGCCGCGTGTCGAGGATCGCGCGGGCCTCCGAGGGGATCACGTTCACCCGGTAGCCGCCCTCGACGATCGTCGGCGAGATGGACGAGCGGATCATGGAGGCGTGGAGCGGCTCGTTCGCCCGGAAGTGGTCGTCGGCGCGCTCCTTGACCGCCGGGTCCGGATGCAGGACGTCGAGGTAGGGCTGCGCCTGCTCCGGCGGGGAGATCGACGCGAGGCGCTCGAAGTAGGCGCGCGTGGTCTCGTTCAGGCGGATCGGGATGCGCCAGTCGCCCACGGCCGCCACGGCCGCCGAGAGGTGGACGATGGCGTTGTCGAGGAGCGGCACGGAGCCGTGCCCCGCCGGTCCCCGGGCACGGAGTTCGATGGCCCGGGGGATCTTCTCCATGGTCTGCACGGACGCGTAGCGCACCTCGCCCTCCTGCCGCGTCACCCGGCCGCCCTCGGCGTAGCAGAACTCGGCCTCGATGGCGTCGAGATGCTGCTCGACCATGTACTGGATGCCCACCTCCGTCGCGCCCTCCTCGCCCGCCTCCGCGAGGAAGATCACGTCGCGGTCGAGGGGGACGGCGAGGCGCTTGAGCGTCAGCATCGCCATGAGCGCCGCGGCGACGTTGTCCTTGTCGTCCACGGTGCCGCGGCCGTAGATCCACCCGCCCTCGCGCGCAGCGCTGAACGGCCCCTGGCGCCACTTGGCGGGATCGACGTTCACCGTGTCCGTGTGCGCCATGATCAGGATCGGCCGCTTGCTGCCGTTGCCCTTCAGGCGGGCCACGACGTTCGGGCGATGGGGCTCCACGGCGAAGGTCTCGACGGGGATGCCCTCCGCCTCGAGGACCTCCACGAGGTACTCCGCGGCCTCGAGCTCCCGTCCGGGCGGGTCCGAGGTGTCCATGCGCACGAGCGCCTGGAAGTGGCGCAGGGTCTCGGCCTCGAAGGCGGTCCAGTCGGGTTCCGCGGCGGGGGCCGCGGCGGCGGTGCCTGCGATCGTGCAGAGCAGGAGACGGGCGACGAGCGTTCTCACGGGCGGTTGCCTCGGTGGCCGGAGGAAGAGTCCCTGACGAAAGGTGCGCCGCACCCCGCGCGATGACAAGCGGCGCTCACAGCTCGATGCCGAACCACCCCTTGAACGCCCGGTTGTAGTCCTCGTCGGAGAGGTCGTCGCCGAGGGCCACCCAGGCCTCGTCCGAGACCTGGGGCCGCCCCGCGGCGATGCCGTGCGCATCGTGGCCCACGGGCCAGCGCAGGCGGTACTCGTCCGTCGTGAGCGCGGCGAGGATCGTCTCCGCCACGTCCTCGGGCTGCGCCGGATCGCGGAAGCCCGCGGCGAACATCTTGCCGTTGCGGCGCATGATCTGCCGGTAGGGGGACCCCTTGTCGTAGCGCGTGCTCTCCGCCGAGTTCTCGAAGATCCGCGTCATGACCACGCCGGGTTCCACGTTGACCACGCGCACGCCGAAGCGGCGGACCTCGTGGGCCAGCGCCTCGCCCAGGCACTCCAGTGCCCACTTCGAGGCGGAGTAGGGGATCTGGTTCGGCACCGCGAGCAGCCCCGCCACGGAGGTGATGTTCACGATCGCGCCCCGGCCCCGCTCGCGCATGGTCGGCAGCACCTGCTGGATGCAGCGCACGGCGCCGAAGTAGTTCGTCTCGAACATGGCCCGGTGCTCGGCGTCGGGGACGAGCTCCAGGGGCGTGGCGCCGCCGATGCCGGCGTTGTTCACGAGCACGTCGACGGGCCCGTGGCCGGCGATGCGCTCGAAGGCCGCGGCCACGGATGCGCCGTCGGTCACGTCCAGGGGGATCACCTCGACGGCGAGCGCCTCGTCCCGGGCGGCGTCCTGGAGCGGTCCCGCCTTCCCGAGGTCGCGCATGCCCGCGAAGACCCGGTAGCCGTGACGGGCGAGGCGCAGGCTCGTGGCGTAGCCGATGCCGCTGCTGGTGCCGGTGACGACGGCGATCTCCATGGAAGGGCTCCTGTCGGCGCCGGGTCGCTGGGAAGAGCCCGGCCGGGCCCCCAGAATACGCGCACCGGTGCGCGGAGCGGGATCCATGGAGTCGGCGGAAGGGGACACGGTCCTGGTGGGCCTGGGCGCGAACCTCGGGGACGCGGCGGCCGCGCTGCGCACGGCGGCCGCGCGACTCACGGAGCTGGGAGGCGGTCCTCGCCGGGTCCGCGCCAGCAGCCTCTGGCGTTCCGAGCCCGTGGACTGCCCGCCGGGCTCGCCGTCCTTCCTGAACGCGGCCGTGGCCTTCCCGGCCCCCCGCGGGATCACGCCGGAAGCCCTGCTCGGGATCCTGAAGGACCTCGAGCGGCACCACGGTCGCCGCCGGGACGGCGTCCGCAACGCGCCGCGGACCCTCGATCTGGACCTCCTCGCCTTCGGTCCGCTGCGCCGGGACACGGCGGAGCTCGTGCTCCCGCATCCCCGCGCCACCGCGCGGGCCTTCGTGCTCGCTCCCTGCGCCGAGGTGGCGCCGGACTTTCCCTGGCCGGGTACGGAAGGCACCGTCGCCGGACTCCTCGCGGCGCTGCCCGCACCCCTGGGCGTGGAGCGCGTCGGGCCGCTGCGGCCCGACGTTCCTTGAAATCGGGCGGAGCGCCCCGACACGGCGGGCGTGCGGCAGGCACGGGCGGTGTCCATCGGAGCGATGGCGCGGCCCGGTCGTGCCCGCATCCGGATCATCGAGCGGAGGATCCGGGAGCGTGTCGGTCGTCCCGTCCGCGCCGGTGCTCCGGCGCCCAGCCGAAACGGAAGCGCGGTCTCCACGCTCCCGGGGCTTCCCGGACGTGCGAGAGGAGACTGCGCATGCATCATCGCGAAGACTTCTATCCCACCCGACTTTCGTCCCGGAGCGCGCCGATCCCGCGGCGCGAGCCCGTGCTCCACGGCCCCGAGGCCGCGCGCCGGGAGGGACCGCTGACGGCGGAGCAGCTCGCGCGCTTCGAGCGCGACGGCTTCCTGGTCCTGGAGGGCTTCTTCGACGACCGCGAGGTGCGCGGCTTCCTCGAGGAGTTCCGCGGTCTCGAGGGCGATCCGGAGCTCCGGGACCGACCGGAGTGCATCCTCGAGCACGACTCGGACGCGGTGCGCTCCCTCTTCGCGATCCATGCGCTCTCCGACGCCTTCGCCGCCCTCGCGGCGAGTCCGCGGCTCTCGGACCCGGCCCGGCAGATCCTCGGCAGCGACGTCTACGTCCATCAGTCGCGCGTGAACCGCAAGCCGGCGTTCCGGGGGCGCGGCTTCGACTGGCACTCGGACTTCGAGACCTGGCACGCGGAGGACGGCATGCCGGCCATGCGCGCCGTGTCGGCCTCGATCAACCTCACGCCGAACCACGCGCAGAACGGGCCCCTGCTGCTCGCGCCCGGTTCGCACCGGACCTTCCTGCCCACCGTCGGCGCGACGCCCGACGACTACTGGAAGGATTCCCTGCGGCGCCAGCGCCAGGGCGTCCCCGACGCCCGGGATCTCGCCGCGGTGACGGCAGAGCGGGGCGTCGTCCCGGCGCTCGGCGGGCCGGGCTCCCTGGTGCTCTTCGACTGCAACACGCTCCACGCCTCGGCGGACAACCTGTCGCCGGACGACCGCTCGAACCTGTTCTTCGTCTTCAACAGCACGGAGAACGCGACGACGGCGCCGTTCGCGGCTCCCCGGCCGCGGCCGGCCTGGGTCGCGACCCGGCCGCGGGGGGCCGCCGAGCGCCGGGCAGCCTGAGCGCACGCTCCGGCCGGGCCTGCCCCGGTGGACGGCGGGCTGGACTTCGCCGCCGCCGTCCGCACACTGGCCGCTTCCGGAACCGGAGCGCGCCCCCTTGACCGACCTGCGTCCCCCGCCGCCGCTGGCGATGCTCGCCGAGGGCCTCACGGGGCTGGAGTTCGCCCGGCTCGCCCTCGGCTGGCCGGCGCTCGCCCGCCTGCCCCGCGGGTCCGGCCGTCCCGTGATCGTCTGTCCGGGCTTCAGCGCCGACGACGCGTCCACGCTCGCGCTGCGCCGCTGCCTGCGCGCCCTCGGCCACGACGCCCGGGGCTGGGGGCTCGGGCGCAACCTCGGCGCGGTTCCGGAGCTGATTCCGCGGCTCGCCGACCGGGTCACGGCGCTCGCCGAGGCGGCTCGCGATCGCGTCGCCCTCGTGGGCTGGAGCCTCGGCGGCTACCTCGCCCGGGAGGTGGCGCGAGAGCGCCCCCATGCGGTGCGCCGGGTCGTGACCCTCGGCAGTCCCATCGCCGGCGGCCCGAAGTACACGCAGCTCGCGGGTCTCTACCGGGCCCGGGGCGTCGACCTCGACGCGCTCGAGGAGGTCGTGGCGCGACGCGCGCGGCAGCGCCTGCACGTCCCCGTGACGGTCCTCTACTCGCGCCTCGACGGCGTCGTGGCCTGGCAGGCCTGCGTGGACCGCGAGGAGCCCCTGGCGGAGAACGTGGAGGTGCGCACGACGCACTTCGGCTTCGGCTTCTCGCCGGCCGTCTACCGCATCGTCGCGGAGCGCCTCGCGCGCCCCGACGAGCGCGCGCCGCGTGCCTGAGGGCGTCCGGCGGATGCTCGCCGTCGCGAGCCGTGCCCTCGCGCCGCCGAACAGGGCGTGAGGCGCGCAGCGAGACGGAGCATGGCCTTCGCCCCGTGAGCGGTCGCTGCGGGCCTCACCACGCCGTCCGGCGGTTCCGGGGTGCGTCGTAGCAGGGGGGGGCATCATGTGGACACCCGCTCCGGGGCGCGCGGGCGATCGGCGCCTCGGGATCCTCCTCCTGGCCGGCCTCGCTGCCTTCGTCGCGCACGTGGTCGCGGGGCTCTCCGCCGGCGTCGCCGGCGCGCTGCTGTGGGTGGCGGCCCTCCTGGGCGCGCCGCGGGTCGACCGCGTCACGCGCGGGCTCGCGCTGACGCTCGTGGTGCTGGGGCTCGCCCTGGGCCTCGTCGCGTCCGGGCGCGGCGCAGCGCCGGATCCGCTGCGGCTCGCCACCGTGAACCTGCCGATCGTCGCCCTGTTCCTGGGCGTGGCCTTTCTCGGTCTCGTCCGGCCGGACGCCGAGGCGCCGGTCTCGCCGTCCCGGGACGGGGGGCTCTGGACGACGCTGCTGTCCGTGCACCTCATCGGCGCCGTCATCAACCTCGCCATGGCCGCCATCGCCGGGGACCGCATGGCGCGCGACGGACGCCTCGCCGTGCCCGAGGCGACGGCCCTGGCCCGGAGCTACTGCGCCGCGGCCTTCTGGTCGCCGTTCTTCGTGGCGGCGGCGGTGGCGCACACCTACGCGCCGGGCGCCGACCCCCGGCTCACGCTCCCCCTGGGGCTGGCCGGCGCGGTGGCGGCCCTCGCCCTGACCGCCCGGGACGCCCGTCGGAGCGGACCGGCCGAGTTCCCGGGCTTCGCGCCGGACGGGGCGTCGATCCGCCTGACGGTGCTCCTGCTCGGGGTGGTGCTCGCCGTGAAGGGGCTGCGTCCGGAGCTGCCCATGGTCGTCGTCGTGACCATCGTGACGCCGCCGATCGCGCTCCTGCTGCTGCCCGCGCGGAGCCGTCCCGGAGCGCCGGAGCGGCTGCTCGAACGCACGCTCCCGGCGACGGCGGCCCAGGTGCTGCTGTTCCTCGCCGCGGGTGTCTTCGCGGAGGGCGCGGCGGCGCTCATCGGCAGCCTGACGGATCCCGTGGAGGCCGGCGGGACCCGCCCGGGCCCCTGGCTCTTCCCGCTCGTGACCGCCGGGATCGTCGCCGCCGGGTACGTCGGGCTCCATCCCGTGATCACCATCGCCGCCTGGAGCAGCCTCCTCGTCCCGCTCGGCGTCGATCCTTCGCTGCTCGCCTTCGCGTTCCTCGCGGGGTGGGCCGTGGGTACGGCCGTGTCGCCGCTCTCCGGCATGAACCTGTTCCTCGTCGGTCGCTACGGCGTCGCACCCCAGGCGCTCGCGCGGGCCGGAGGCGGCTACGTGTTGCGCATGCTCCTCGTGGTGTCCGTGCTCCTCGC
>JAZBPF010000275.1:0-9467 GCA_036351515.1 Pseudomonadales bacterium
CACCCTACAAAGACGCCTCCGAATGAAGCATGATCCCCTCGCCGGGCCTGCATTTCGGTCTGCCCGGCACCGGCACAGTGCCGGAAGAGTCGTTTCACAACAGGGGAACATCCAATGGACAAGAAGACCGCAGGCTTCGCTGCGGCGTCCGCATTTCTGGCTTTCGGCGCCGTCCCCGGCGTCCACGCCCAGAGTGCGAACGCCCCGGCAGCGGACGACACGCTCGAGGAAGTGGTGGTCACCGGTACCCGCCGCCTCGGCCGGACCGTCGACAGCTCGCCCGCGCCCATCGACGTCTTCAACACGGAAGACTTCGTGGCCCAGGGCTCGAACGACATGAACGACATGCTGCGGACGCTGGTGCCGTCCTACAACGTCACCCGCTTCCCGATCAGCGACGCCGCCACGGTGGTGCGCCCGGCGACGCTGCGCGGCCTGCCGCCGGACAGCACCCTGGTGCTCGTGAACGGCAAGCGCCGTCACCGCTCCTCGGTCATCGCCGAGCTCGGCGGGATCTCCGCGGGCTCCCAGGGGCCGGACATCTCCGTGATCCCCGCCCTCGCCCTCGACCGCGTCGAGGTGCTCCGGGACGGCGCCGCGGCCCAGTACGGTTCCGACGCCATCGCCGGCGTCATGAACTTCCAGCTCAAGGACGACGCCGAGGGCCTGGCCTTCGAGGTCCGCTCCGGCCAGTACACCCAGGAGGACGACGGCGATCTGGTGCAGGTGGCGGCGAACCTCGGCCTGCCCCTCACCGATCGGGGCTTCATCAACACCACGATCGAGTACAGCCAGCAGGACGCCACGTCCCGCTCCGTGCAGCGGCCCGACGCCCAGGCCCTGATCGACGCCGGCAACGACGCCGTGCCGGTCCCGGCCCAGATCTGGGGCAGCCCGGAGTACTCCGACAACTGGAAGGGCTTCGTGAACGCCGGCATCCAGATCTCCGACACCATGGAGGTCTACGGCTTCGGCAACTACGCCACCAAGGACGTGCTCGGCGGGTTCTTCTACCGGAACCCGGTGGACCGCGGCGGCGTCTTCACCTCCGGCGGTGATCCGCTGATCTTCGACACGACGGCCGACGGCTCCGCCACCTGCCCGGACACGCTGGTGAACGCCAACGGCACGCCCACGCAGGCGCTGCTGGACGATCCGGACTGCTTCGCCTTCAACGAGCGCTTCCCCGGCGGCTTCACGCCGAACTTCGGCTCGGTGAACGAGGACTGGAGCATGGTCTTCGGCACCCGCGGCGAGTACGACCTGGGCACGGAGAACCCGCTGTACTACGACTTCAGCTACAGCTACGGCTTCAACCAGACGGACTTCCTGATCAGCAACACGATCAACCCCTCGCTCGGGCCGGAGTCGCCCACGTCCTTCGAGCTGGGCGCCTACGTGCAGCGCGAACGGAACTTCAACGCCGACTTCTCCTACCCGATCGAGATCGACGCCTTCGCCTCGCCCCTGAACGTGGGTTTCGGCTTCGAGCAGCGGACCGAGACCTTCGAGATCAAGCAGGGTGAGGAGGAGTCCTGGGAGGCCGGCCGCTTCGCCGACCAGGGCGGTTCCATCGGCGCCAACGGCTTCCCGGGCTTCTCTCCGGCGCAGGTCGGCGAGTTCTCCCGGGCGAACTGGGCGGGCTACATCGACCTCGAGGCCGACGTCACCGATCGCCTCCTGCTCGGCGCCGCCGCCCGCTACGAGGACTTCGACACCTTCGGCAGCACGGACAACTACAAGCTGCAGGCGCGCTACGACTTCCTCGAGAACGCCGACGGCTTCGTCAACGACCTCGCCGTCCGCGGCACCTGGAGCACGGGCTTCCGGGCCCCGACCCCCGGGCAGGTCAACGTGACCAAGGTCTCGACGATCACGCTGCCGGGCACGAACGAGCTGATCCAGAGCGGTCAGATTCCTCCGGGCAATCCCATCGCGCAGTTCCTGGGCGCCCAGGAGCTCGAGCCCGAGGAAGCCGAGAACGTCTCGCTCGGTCTCACCGCGACCCTGTTCGACGAGTTCACCCTGACCGTGGACTGGTACCGCATCGAGGTCACGGACCGGATCGCCCTCGGCGGCCAGATCGACATCGACGCAGCCCTCGCCCAGCAGCTCCAGGACGCAGGCGTCCCGGGGGCCACGGACTTCAGCACCGTGCGCTTCTACACGAACGACTTCGACACCACCACGGAAGGCGTCGACGTCGTGGCGACCTACGCCCTCGACTGGGGGAATGCGGGTCGGACGAACCTCACCGCGGCCTGGAACTACAACCGCACCGACGTCGACAGCTTCGGGGAAGATCCGGACAACCCCGGCGAGCCCCGCGTCATCGACCGGTCGCGGATCGTCGATCTGGAGAACCTGAACCCCCGCAACCGCGGCATCTTCACGGCGAACCACAGCTGGCGGGACTTCAGCTTCCTCGTCCGTGCGAGCTACTACGACGAGTACGTCAGCGGCGGCAACGGCGGGGGCCTCGGCGTGCTCGGCGTGGCGCCGAGCTGCAACACGGACGGTTCCGGCAACGTCGTCACGGCACCGGAGAACTTCATCGACGAGTGCTACGGCGACGCCTGGATCTTCGACGTGGAGGCGTCCTACACCTACGAGCAGCGCTACACCTTCGTCCTCGGCGCCCAGAACGCCTTCGACGAGGAGGCTCCGGTCGACCTGGACACCCCCGCCGGCCAGTCCGCGGGCTCGCTGTACAACACCGCGGTGCCCTACGACCTCAACGGTCGCTTCGTCTACGCACGGCTCTTCGTGCAGCTCTGATCGACTCCCGCCCGGGAGCACGATCCGGAAGGGGCCCCTCGGGGCCCCTTCCTCTTTCTCGCCCCGACGCTTCTCCCCCCGGGACCGGGCCCGGCCGACGCACGGGCGGCCGCGGCTCGCCAGACCGAGCCGCGCGCTCGGGCTTTCCCGCCGGCTGTGTCATCATCGACGGGACCCGCGCGTGAGCGCGCGCCGGGCGCCCCGGACCGCACGGAAGGATCCATGACCGCGACGGACCCCGAGCCCGCGCCGCGCCGGCGCGCCGCCTTCGGCTTCGTGCTCGTCACGCTGCTCCTCGACACGATCGGCTTCGGCATCATCATCCCCATCATCCCCGGGCTGATCGCGGAGCTGACCGGGGGCGACGTGGTGGACGCCGCCGCCTGGGGCGGCTGGCTCATGTTCTCCTACGCGTTCATGCAGTTCCTCTGCGCCCCCGTCGTCGGGAACCTCTCGGACCGCTTCGGGCGGCGCCCGGTGCTCCTCGTCTCCCTCGCCGCCCTCGGCCTCGACTACGTGCTCATGGCCCTCGCGCCGGCCGTGGGCTGGCTGTTCCTCGGGCGCGTGCTCGCGGGCATGGCCGGCTCCTCCGGCACCACGGCGCAGGCCTACGTCGCCGACGTGACCCCGGCGGCGGACCGGGCCCGCGCCTTCGGCCTGGTGAGCGCCGCCTGGGGCTTCGGCTTCGTGATCGGCCCCGTGCTCGGCGGCCTGCTCGGGGAGCTCGGCCCGCGCGTGCCCTTCTGGGTGGCGGCGGGGCTCGCGGGCACCAACTTCCTCTACGGTCTATTCGTGCTCCCGGAGAGCCTGCCCCGGGAGCGCCGGCGGCCCTTCGCCCTGGCGCGGGCCAATCCGCTCGGGGCCCTGCGCCGTTTCCGACACGTGCCGACGGTGCTGCCGGTGGTGGCCGTCTACTTCCTCTACATGGTGGGGCACGACACGAACCCGGCGATCTGGACCTACGCGACCATGGACCGCTTCGCCTGGGGGCCGCGGGAGGTGGGCCTGTCCCTGGGGCTCGTGGGGGTCGTGAGCGTGATCGTCATGGCCGGGCTGGTGCGGCCGCTGATCGACCGGCTGGGCGAGGGCCGGACCGTGGTCTTCGGCATGAGCCTCATGGCGGCGGGCTTCGCCGGCTTCGCCCTCGCCGGGAACCAGTGGGTGATGCTGGCCATGATCGTCCCCTACTGCCTCGGGGCCGTGGCCTCCCCGGCACTGCGCGCCCTCGGCGCGAACCGGGTCGGCGACGACGAGCAGGGAGCGCTGCAGGGGGTCTACGCGTCCACGGCGAGCCTCTCGGCCATCGTCTCGCCGCCGGTCATGACCGCCGTGTTCGCCTTCTTCGCTTCATCGGACGCGCCCGTGCCGTTCCCGGGGGCACCCTTCCTCCTCGCGGCCGTGCTCACGGCGCTGGGTCTCGGGGCCTTCCGCCGCACGGTGGCCCTGCGCACCGCCACCGCCTGAGCGCTCAGTCCCCGATCCGCGCCCCCACCCAGCCGTCGCGGACCTCCACGGGAAAGCACCGGAGGGCCTCGCAGGCACCGAGGGCGCTCGCCGGCGCCACCCGCGCGCCGGAGGCGAGGTCGTAGCGGAAGCCGTGCTTCGGACACCAGAGCGTGCCCTCGTCCACGTGGCCGCGGGCGAGGCGCGCGCCCATGTGCGGACAGCGGTCCTCGACGACGAAGCTCTCGCCGCCCTCGTGGAGCAGCAGCAGGCGCAGCCCGCGCACCGTGCGCACGGTGCGCAGGCCGTCCCGGAGCCGGTCGGCGCGGACCAGAGGGACGAACCCGTCCCCCTGCACGGGCGGGCGCAGGCCGGGGATCACAGGGCCAGCTCCAGCAGGGGCAGGAGCCGGCCCGGCACGCTCGCCGAGGCGCGCTCGCCGACGCGCACGGCGCCGGCGCGGAGGTAGAACGGCTCGGCGAAGGGGTCGCTCTGGATCCGCAGCCGCGCGCGCCCGGCATGCCGCGCGAGCACGACCGCGTCCGCGAGGAGCCGCGCCCCGAAGCCCCGCCCGATCCGCTCCGGTTCCACGAACAGCGCCTCCAGTTCCGCGTCCTCCCCGGCGGGGAACTCGACGGCGTGGAAGCCGACGGGCGTCCCCCCCTCCGCGAGGAGCACGCGCAGGCGCAGGCGGGCGAGGTCCTCCGGATGCCAGGTGAGTTCCTCGCGCATGGTCGCGAGCAGGGCCGGCGCGTAGCCCCAGTGGCCCTTCGATCGCAGCGCGAGCGCGGACAGCAACGGCAGTTCTCCAGAGACCGCGTCGCGGATCACGGGGGCCGGCTTCAGATCACGAGCTCGTCGACGAACTCGTGAACCGGCGTGCGCGCGAGGCGCTCCCCGTCGCCGCAGAGTTCGAGGATCCGTTCCACCCGGTGCCGCGGGAAGCGCGTCGCCAGCGCCCCCTCGAACTTCGCCTCGAGGAGCGGCACACCCTCCTCCCGGCGCCGGCGGTGGCCCACCGGATACTCCACGGCGACGCGCTCCGTCGACGAGCCATCGCGGAAGAAGACCTGCACGGCGTTGGCGATGGAGCGCTTGTCGGGGTCGTGGTAGTCGCGGGACCAGGCCTCGTCCTCGACCACCTCCATGCGCTCGCGGAGCGCGTCGATGCGTGGGTCCGCGGCCGCCTCGTCCTCGTAGTCCTCGGCGACGAGGTCGCCCTTCAGCAGGGCGACGGCGGTCATGTACTGCAGGCAGTGGTCGCGGTCCGCCGGATTGTCGAGGGGACCGCTCTTGGCGATGATCCGGATCGCCGACTCGTGGGTGGTGATGCGCACCCGCTCGATCTCGTCGACGCGTCCCGCGACCTCGGGATGCAGCGCCACCGCCGCCTCCACGGCGGTCTGGCCGTGGAACTCCGCCGGATAGGACAGCTTGAAGAGCACGTGCTCCATCACGTAGGTGCCGTAGGGGCGCTGGAAGGAGAACGGGCGCCCCCCGAAGCAGACGTCGTAGAAGCCCCAGGTCGGCGCCGAGAGGGCCGTCGGGTAGCCGATCTCCCCCGCGCGGACCAGGAGCGCGAGACGCACCGCGCGGCTGGTCGCGTCTCCGGCCGCCCAGCTCTTGCGCGGCCCCGTGTTCGGCGCGTGCCGGTAGGCGCGCAGGGCCGAGCCGTCGAGCCAGGCATGGGAGAGCACGTCGACGATCTGCCCGTGGCTGCCGCCGAGGAGCCTCATGACCACGGCGGCGCTCGCCACGCGCACGAGCAGCACGTGGTCGAGGCCCACGCGATTGAAGCTGTTCTCGAGGGCGAGCACGCCCTGGATCTCGTGGGCGCGGATCATGGCGTCGAGCACGTCGCCCATGACCAGCGGGGCCCGGTTCGCCGCGACGGCCTCGCGGGAACGCCAGTCCGCGACGGCGAGGATCGCCCCGAGGTTGTCCGAGGGATGGCCCCATTCCGCCGCGAGCCAGGTGTCGTTGAAGTCGAGCCAGCGCACCATGGCGCCGAGGTCCCAGGCCGCCTTCACGGGGTCGAGGACGTGCTGCGTTCCCGGCACCCGGGCGCCGTTCGGCACCACCGTGCCCGGCACCAGGGGTCCGAGGTGCTTGGCGCACTCTGGGAAGCGCAGGGCGAGGAAGCCGCAACCGAGCGTGTCCAGGAGACACAGACGCGCGGTGTCACGAGCCTCCGGCGAGGCGAGCTCGGCGTGCGCCACGTAGTCGGCGATCGCCACGAGTTCCGGGTCCGGCGCGGGCCGCCCGGAGGGGGTGCGGACGTTCGGGGCCATGCGTCGCCCTCCCGGTCCGGTGCATGGACCGGGTCCGGCCGCAGGCGGCCGGACCCGGAAGCGCCTCAGCGCTCGTCGAGCGGCACCACCTTGCGCGGCTCGGGGCCGGTGTAGTCGGCGCTCGGACGGATGATGCGGTTGTTCTCCCGCTGCTCCATGACGTGCGCCGCCCAGCCGGTCAGGCGCGAGCAGACGAAGATGGGCGTGAACAGCTTCGTCGGGATGCCCATGAAGTGGTAGGTCGAGGCGTGGAAGAAGTCCGCGTTCGGGAACAGCTTCTTCTCGTCCCACATGAGCTTCTCGATGGCCTCGGAGACCGGGAACAGCACCGTGTCCCCCTTCGCCTCGGCGAGCCGCCGGCTCCAGCCCTTGATGATCTCGTTGCGCGGGTCGGAGGTCGAGTAGATCGCGTGACCGAAGCCCATGATCTTGTCCTTGCGCGCGAGCATGCCCTTCACACCCTCGATCGCCTCCTCCGGGGAGGTGAACTGCTCGATGAGCGCCATGGCGGCCTCGTTGGCGCCGCCGTGGAGCGGACCGCGAAGCGCGCCGATCGCCGCCGTGATCGCCGAGTGCATGTCCGAGAGGGTCGATGCCACGACCCGGGCCGTGAAGGTGGACGCGTTGAACTCGTGCTCCGCGTAGAGGATGAGCGAGACGCTCATGACCTGGGTGTCGAGTTCGCTCGGCGCCTCGCCCCGGAGCATGTGCAGGAAGTGCCCGCCGATGGTCTCGTCGTCGGTCTCGGTCTCGATGCGCACGCCGTCGTGGGAGTAGCGGTACCAGTAGCAGATGATCGCGGGCAGCACGGCGAGGAGCCGATCGGAGACCTCCCCCTGCTCGGAGAAGTCGGCCTCGGTCTCGAGGTTGCCGAGCATGGAGCAGCCCGTGCGCATGACGTCCATGGGATGGGCGTCCGCGGGGATGCGCTCGAGCACGTCCTTCAGCGCGTCCGGGAGACCCCGGAGCTTCTTCAGCTTCGCCCGGTAGGCCTCGAGCTCCGCGCGCTTCGGCAGCTCGCCCTTGAGGATCAGGTACGCGACCTCCTCGAAGGTGGCGTTCTCGGCGAGGTCCGTGATGTCGTAGCCGCGGTAGGTGAGCCCGGTACCGGTCTGGCCGACCGTGCACAGCGCCGTCGCGCCGGCCACCTGGCCGCGCAGCCCCGCGCCCCCGAGCTTCTTCGCCTCTGCCATGTCAGTTCGCCTCCTTCTTCGCGTCGTTGCCGAACAGCTCGTCGAGCTTGTTCTCGTAGTCGTGGTAGCCGAGGAAGTCGTAGAGCTCCATGCGCGTCTGCATGCGGTCGAGGACTTCCTTCTGGTGGCCGTCGCGGCGGATCGCCTCGTAGACCGCGAGGGCCGCCTTGTTCATGGCCCGGAAGGCCGAGAGGGGATAGAGCACCATGCGGATCCCGGCGCTGCCGAGTTCCTCGGTGCTGTAGAGCGGCGTCTGGCCGAACTCCGTGATGTTCGCGAGCACGGGCACGTCCACCGCGTCGACGACCTTCCGGTACATCTCGAGATCCGTCATCGCCTCGGCGAAGATCGCGTCCGCCCCGGCCTCGACGAAGGCTCCGGCGCGTTCGACGACCGCGTCGAAGCCGTCCACGGCGAGGGCGTCCGTGCGGGCCATGAGCAGGAAGTCGGGATCGGTCTTCGCGTCCACCGCGGCCTTGATGCGGTCGCACATCTCCGCCGTGGAGACGATGGCCTTGCCGGGGCGGTGACCGCAGCGCTTCTGCGCCACCTGGTCCTCGATGTGCACCCCCCCGGCGCCGGCGCGGATCATCTCACGGATCGTCCGGGCGATGTTGAAGGCGCCGCCCCAGCCCGTGTCGATGTCCACGAGGAGCGGGACCCTGGTAGCGGCGGAGATGCGGCGCACGTCCTCGAGCACGTCGTTCATGGACGTCATGCCGAGATCCGGGAGCCCGTAGGAGGCGTTGGCCACGCCGCCGCCGGAGAGGTAGATCGCCCGGTAGCCGACCCGCTCGGCCATCATCGCCGCGTAGGCGTTGATGGTGCCCATCACCTGCAGCGGCTGTTCCTCCTCGAGGGCGCGCCGGAACCGCGCGCCCGCACTCTCGGGCCTGCTCATGGGATCACTCCTCCTGGTGCATGGATGGTTCGGTGCCGGCGGCTTTCCGCTGCCGACGGCGGGCCGCCTCGACGTTCCGGCGGGCCCCGGCGATGTGCCGGCGCATCAGCAGCTCGGCGAAGTCCGCGTCCCGCTCGCGCATGGCGGCGACGATGGCGCGGTGCTCCGCCAGGGCCCGGGGCGTGCGCCCGCGGTAGGCGGAGAACTTGTAGCGGTACAGGCGCATGAGCTGATACAGGTCGTCGCAGAGCAGCTGCGTGACCAGCGCGTTCCGGGAGGCGCGGGCGATCCGGTAGTGGAAGTCGAGATCGCCCTCCTTCTGGAAGTAGCCCGTGCCGTCCCGGACGTCCTCGAGCGCGGCATGGGCGTCGAGGAGCGCCTCCAGGGCGTCGAGCTCGCCCTCGGAGCAGCGCTCCGTGGCGAGTCGGCAGGCCATGCCCTCCACCGCCTCGCGGGCGTGGTAGAGATCGATGAGCCGCTCGAAGCTCAGGGCGGCGACCCGGGCCCCCACGTGCGGCGCGCGCTCGACGAGGCGGCGGGCCTCGAGGCGCTGCAGCGCTTCCCGGAGCGGACCGCGACTCACGCCGAACTGGCGTGCGAGTTCCGGCTCGACGAGCTTGTCCCCGGGCGCGAGATCGCCGCGGACGATGGCGTCGCGGAGCTCGGCGAAGAGGCGCTCGGCGACGGTCACGGCCGCCGCCCGCGCATCCCGCTCCAGCACCTCGGCCAGGGTGCGGCTCGCTTCCATCTCCCTCCACGCGCACGGCGATTGTCGACAATCCGACGCGGCGCGGACCTTAGCCTCGGCTCCGGAGCGAGTCAATCCGGCCGCCACCGCCTCGGGCCCAGGTGTTCGAGCGG
>JAZBPF010000276.1:0-3240 GCA_036351515.1 Pseudomonadales bacterium
CGCCAACACGGCCCGCGCCGAGTTCGGGGTCTTCGCCCGTCGCGCGGTGGTCTCGCCCACGGTGCGCTTCGAGGTCGAGGCCGACGACGGAGACGATGGCGGGACGATCGTGGGCGACCCGCCCACGGAGATCGTCCTCGACGATGCGCGCGTGGCCGAGGACACGCCGGGCGCCGTCGTGGGCCGCCTCACGGTGCTCGATCCGGACGCTGGCGACACGCACGTCTTCGAGGTCGACGATCCGCGCTTCGTGGTCGACGGGGACACGTTTCGCCTCGCCGATCGCGTGGCCCTGGACTTCGAGCTCGACCCGCTCGTGCGCGTCGCCGTGACGGCGACGGATCCCGAGGGTCTCTCGGTCACGAGTTTCTTCGCGGTGGTGGTCGAGGACCGCGCCGAGTTCACGGCCGTGCCCTGCGCGGCGGCTTCCGGTACGCCGGGCGCCGACGAGGCCCTCTTCTGCGAGAACGCGCCCGGTGCGCTGGTCGGGCTCTTCGACCTGCCCGCGGGCTACGAGCTCGTGCGTCCCCTGGATCCCCGCTTCACCGGCGATACGGGCGGGCGCCTGCGCCTGCGCACGGACGCCGCCCTCGACCACGAGGCCGAGGAGTTCTTCGAGCTGGCCGTGGAACTGCTCGGCGGCGGCACGGTGCGGGAGCGCCGTACGCTCCGCGTACTCGTGGCGGATCGCCCCGAGGCTCCCGGCGTGGAGGCCGACGGTCCGCTCGCCGTCCCCGAGGGCGTCGCGGGGGCCGAGGCCGGCCGCCTGCGCATCGCCGATCCCGATGCGGGCGACACGGTCGTCGCGACCGTCGACGATCCGCGTTTCGACGTGGCCGGCGACCGGCTGCGGCTCCGGTCCGGCGAGACCGTGGACGGGCCGGGCCCGATCGCGCTCGAGGTCACGGTCACGGACGCATCGGGCCTCGTCGGTCGGGGCTCCTTCGAGGTCGCGATCGTTCCGCGCAACGGGGCTCCGGTGCTTGCACCCCTCGAGACCGGCGTCGCCGTCGGTGCGCCCGTGGGGACGGTGATGGACCGGCTCCGCGCGACGGATCCCGATCCCGAGGACACGCTCACCTTCGCCGTCGTGGCGCAGGACCCGGACGGCTTCTTCGCCCTGGACGCCGCCACCGGTGAACTGCGGGTCGCCGACGCGCAGGCGACTGCGGAAGCCGGCCGGACCTTCCTGCTCCGGGTCCGCGTCACCGACGACAACGCCTCGGGGGATCCGGCAGGGCCGCTGAGCGCCGAGGCCGAAGTGCGGATCCGCGTCGCCGGCGACAACGCGCCGCCGGTCGTCATGGATCTCGAACTCGCGCCGGTCGCGGAGCACGCGCCGGCCGGGAGCGTGCTCGCGACGCTCGTCGCGGAGGATGCTGACGCGCCGCTCACCTGGAGCCTCGTGTCCGGGGATCCGGCGGGCGCCTTCGCCGTCGATCCCGCCACGGGCGTCCTGACCGTGGCCGATCCGGAGGCGCTGGACTTCGAGGTCGGCCCCGTGCGCGAACTCGTGATCGCCGTGACCGACGCGGGGTCCGTCCCGCTCACCGCCCTGCAGCGGGTGACGGTCCCGCTAGCGGACCGGAACGAGGCGCCCGTGCTCGGCACGCGCGGCTTCGCCGTCGTCGAGAATGCTCCGGAAGGCACCGCCGTCGGGCGGATCTCCGTGCGTGATCCGGATACCGTGGCCGGGGACGAGGCGCGCCTCGAGCTCGTCGGCGGCACCGGTCTCGGCGTCTTCGCCGTCGATCCCGCGACCGGTCTGCTCACGATCGCCGACCGGATGGCCCTCGACTTCGAGACCACCGGGGCGTTCACGCTCCTCGTCCGCGCGACCGACGGGAACGCCTCCGGCGACCCTTCGGGCCGGCAGCGCGCGGAGGCGACCTACACGGTCCGGGTGCTGGACGTGAACGAGGCGCCGACCGAGCTGCGCCTCGGCGGAGCCGTCGCGGCGCCCGGCGTCGCCGGCGCCGAGCTCGGTCCGCTGACCGTGCTCGATCCGGATCGGACCGATACACACCGGCTGCTTCTCGACGATCCCCGCTTCGAGGTCGTGCCGGCGGGCCCCGGCGCCCTCGACGCCGACGCGGCGTCCGCGCCGAAGCAGGTCGCCGGTGCGGCGCCGGTGACCGCGGCGGAGCTCGAGTACCCGGCAGGAATCCTGCGGCTCGTGGACGGCGTCGCCCTCGCGGCGGGCGAACGGGTCGACCTCACGGTCACCGCCGTGGACCAGGGGGGACTCTCGGTCAGCCGGGTGTTCCCGATCGCGACGGAGAGTGGCGGCGGTTCCGCGGCGACCTTGCGCTTCCTGAAGGCGCCGGCGGCGGCGCGACCCTCCGGCTTCCCGGCTTCGACGGCCGGGACCACGGCGCTGCCCGTCGAGGCCGCGAGCTGCGCCGCTACGGATTCGCTCGCCGGGCCCTTCCTTCCGGGACCCGCCCCGGTGGGCCTCGCCGGCGAGACCCTGTTCCTGCCGGCGGAGCTGGCGCTCGCGGAGCCGGAAGCGGCCGAGGGCTTCGCGCTCGGCGAACCGGTGTTCCTGCGTCTCGACGACGCCGACGCCGATCGCGACGGCGCCGTGCGGGACCGGGTCGCGCTCCGCGTGGAGGTCTCCGCGACGGGAGACGTCGAGATCGTGGAACTCGTCGAGACGGCCCCCGCGAGCGGGCGCTTCGTCGGCGTGCTCTCCACAGACGCCGGCGCCGAGGCCGGAGCCGACTGCATCCTCGCGGTCCGCGTCGGCGCGCGGCTCGACGCCAGCTATGTCGACGCCGGCGACGGCCGCGACCGTGCCGAGGCGTCCTCCCTCGTCGCGCCGGTCACGCGGGTCTTCGACGCCGCGACGGGTCGCCCGGTGGACGGCGTGCGCCTGCGCCTCGTCGACGGGGCCACCGGCGAGCCTGCGCCGGTGCGTGGCGACGCCCCGTTCCCGGCGTGGCCGGAGACGCTCGTCTCCGGCGGCGATGCGCTGGACGGCGACGGCGAGCGTGAGAGCTTCGCGCCGGGGACCGTGCGCTTTCCCGCGGTGCCTGCGGGGCGCTGGCGCCTCGAGGTGACCCCGCCGAACCGCTTCCGCTTCCCGAGCGCCGTCGAGGACGCCGCGCTCGCCTCCCTCCCGGGTGCTCCCTGGACCGTCGGCGACGCCGGCCGTGGGCGGGTCTTCGAACTCCCCGTGGGTCCGGCGCTCCGCGTGGACGTGCCGCTGGACGTGGTGGACCTCGGTGCGACGCCTTC
>JAZBPF010000277.1:0-7560 GCA_036351515.1 Pseudomonadales bacterium
CGCCGCGGACGATCACGGGCTCCTGCACCTCCTTGAACGGATAGCCCTTCACGATCCGGCGGATCTCCCGCACGGCGCCGCGGCCGTCGTTGCCGCAGCTGACGAAGATCGCGAAGGGCAGCGGGCGCAGCTCGCCCTCCACCTCGTAGTAGGTGCGGTCGAAGAAGTCCTTCAGCTGCCCCGACATGTAGCCGAAGTTCTCCGGCGTCCCGAGGAGGATGCCGTCGGCCCAGCGCAGGTCGTCCGGCCCGGCCTCGCTCGTGTGCAGGCACCGCACCTCGACGCCGGTGAGGTCCGGATGGCGAGCGCCCCGGAGCACGGCGTCCTTCAGGCGCTCCGTGTTGCCGGTCTTCGAGTGCCAGACGATCAGGAGATGGCGTCGCGGTGCGTCGTCCATGGGATGCGTAGCGGCCGGTGGAGGCGCACAGTCTCCGCATTCGGGGCCCCCGGTGTACGCGAAGGGCCACGACGGCAGGAGGAGCGGGCCATGGAAAGCGGGGCAGGCAAGCGGCAGGTGTCTCCGGATGCGCTCGACCGTGCCCGCGCGGCCCTCGACCGTGCGCACGAAGGGGACCCGGTGCGACGGACCGTGGACGGGCGGGAGTACCCCGCCGAGCGGGTCTGGGCCGACACGGTGCTGCGCTGGGTCCGCGCCCTCGAGCCGGAGCCCTCGCCCGTGCTCGAGCTGGCGGCCCGCGCCCAGCACCTCGAGCGCTGGCTGCATCCCCGTTCCGCATGGCCTGCCGGTCGCGCCGGGTATCTCCGCTGGCGCCGGGAGGCGGCCGTGCGTCAGGGGGAACGGGCCGCGGCGCTCTGCACCGGGGCCGGCCTCCCGCCGGAGTTCGGCGCCGCCGTGGCCCGGCTCGTGCGCAAGGAGGGCCTCGGGCGGGATCCCGAGACCATCGTGCTCGAGGACGCGGCCTGCCTGGCGTTCCTGGAGCTCGATCTCGCGGCCTTCTCGGCCCGCCACGAGGAGGACGACGTGGTCCGCATCCTCGCGCGCAGCTGGCGGAAGCTGTCCCCGCGCGGGCAGGAGACGGCGCTCGCCCTGGACCTGCCGCCCGGGCTCCGCGTGCTCCTCGACCGGGCGCTCGCCCCGTGAGGGCCGGATCCGACGGGCTCGCGATCGACCTCGCGGACGTCCGCGCGGCCGCGACGGTGATCGAGGGGCAGGTGGCGCGTACGCCCGTGCGCCGTTCGCGGACCCTCTCGGAGCTCACCGGCGCCGAGGTCTGGCTCAAGTTCGAGAACCTGCAGTTCACCGCGTCCTTCAAGGAACGCGGCGCCCTGAATCGGCTGGCGGCACTGTCGAAGGCGGAGCGGGCCCGGGGCGTGATCGCCATGTCCGCGGGCAACCACGCCCAGGGCGTCGCCCACCACGCGCGCCGGCTCGGCATCCCGGCGACCATCGTCATGCCCCGCTTCACCCCGAACGCGAAGGTGGAGCAGACGCGGGTGTTCGGCCCCGAGGTGCTGCTCCACGGCAACGGCTTCGACGAGGCGGCCGCCTTCACGGCGCGGCTCGCGGAGGAGCGCGGCCTGACCCTCGTGCATCCCTACGACGACCCGCGGGTGATGGCGGGGCAGGGCACCCTCGCACTCGAGCTCCTCGAGGACGCGCCGACCCCGGACGTGGTGCTCGTGCCGATCGGCGGTGGCGGCCTGATCTCCGGCATCGCCACGGTGACGGCGGCGCTGGCCCCGGAGACGGAGGTGATCGGCGTCGAGGCGGAGCGCTTCGCGAGCACCCTGCGCGCGCTGCGCGGGAGCGGTCCCGAGTACGGGGCCTCGACCATCGCCGAGGGCATCGCCGTGAAGACGCCCAGGCGGCTGACGCTGCCGGTGATCCGCCGGCACGTCCGGGACCTGCTCCTGGTCGGGGAGGACGACCTCGAACGGGCGGTGCTGCTGCTCCTCGAGATCGAGAAGACCGTCGTCGAGGGGGCGGGCGCCGCGGGGCTGGCGGCGCTCCTCGCGCACCGCGACCGCTTCCGGGGTCGCCGCGTGGCGATCCCCCTCTGCGGGGGCAACATCGACCTGATGATCCTCTCCTCGGTGATCCAGCGCGGCCTCGTGCGCGACCACCGGCTCGTGCGCATCGCCGTGGAGATCCCCGACGTGCCCGGGGCCCTCGGCGAGATCTGCCGGCTCCTCGGCGAGCTCGACAGCAACATCCTCGACCTGCAGCACCAGCGGGCCTTCGCCGGCTCCTCGGTCCGGGCCACGGGCGTCGTCTTCACGCTGCAGCTCCGGGGCGAGGAGCAGATCGAGAACGTGCTCGAGGTGCTCTCCGGACAGGGCTACGCCGCCCACCTCCTCGAACCCGACTGAGAGCGTGTCTCCAGGACGCCCGCCCACTGCGACGCCGTCTGGAACCGCCGTGCTGCGTTGCGCGTCCCTTCCTGATCGGAGCGGTCGCGGCTGAAGCTTGCTCCCACACGGGCCGTGCCGCGAACGCACTGTGGGAGCAAGCTTCAGCTGCGAACGCACGCCCGACCGGTGCCGTCGCCGCTGAAGCCGGCTCCCACAGGGGCCGTGCCGCGAACGCACTGTGGGAGCGAGCTTCAGCTGCGAACGCGCGCCCGATTGGAGCGGTCGCCGCTGAAGCCGGCTCCCACAGGGGCCGTGCCGCGACGCCACGGTGGGAGCCGCTTCAGCGGCGATGCCATCATCGAGCGGTCACAGGGCGACGGCCAGGCTCCCGTTCGCGGCCCTCACGCCTGGTCCGGCGGCCCCGGGGTACGTCTCGCGAAGACGGGCACCACGGGAACCCCTTCGCGCGCCTCAGGTGACGGCCGCGCGCAGCGGCACGGGGCCTTTCCGGGGCGGCGCCGGCGTCCGCTCCGCCTTCCGCGCCGCGCGCCGGCTCCGGGCGACGTGGATCGCCGGCACCGTGTAGAGCGCCAGGATCGCCGAACCGGCCACGCCGCCGGCGATGGCCGTGGCCAGCGGCGGCCAGAAGGTCCCGCCGAAGAAGATGAGGGGCACGAAGCCGCCGATCGTGGTCACGGTGGTGGAGACGATGTGCCGGGTCGCGTCCAGCACCACGTCGGCCGCCGCCTCCCTGTCGCCCCGGGAGGCCCGCGGGTCCGCCTTCAGCGCCGAGAGCACGATGATGGCGCCGTTGATCGCGAGGCCCACGAGGCCGAGGGTGCCGATGAGCGCGTTGAAGCCCATGGGGAGGCCGAAGAGGCGGACGCCGAAGAGCGCGAGGCCCACGGAAAGGAAGCCCACGAGCCCGATGATCGCCGCCTGCCCGAAGGAATTCAGGGAGAGGACCACCACGGCGATCATGAGCACGAGAAAGGTCAGGAAGGTGCTCACGAGGCGGGCGACGGATTCGGAACGTTCCTCGGCCTCGCCGCCGTACATGATCCGGTAGCCGTCGGGCAGCACCAGGCCGGAGCCGTCGAGGCGGCGCTGGAAGTCCGCCAGCGCCGCCGCCGGGAGCACGTAGGGCAGCAGGAAGCCCTGGACCGTGTTGATGCGCTCGCCCTGGTAGTGCTCGATGGTGTTGGCGGCGGGCTCGAGGCGCAGCTCCGCGAGCTGCTCGAGGGGCACGCCCGCGTAGCTCGAGCCGGGCCCCGCGGCCACGACGGGCAGCTGGGCGAGGTCCGGCACGGACGCCCGCTCGCCGTCGCCGTAGCGCACGCGGATCGGGATCTCGAAGGTGCCTTCCATGATCGTGCCGGCGGCGCTGCCCGAGAGGGAGGCGTCGAGCTGCCGCGGGAGGTCGGCGAGGGTCATGCCGGAACGGGCCGCGCGGTTCTCGTCCGGGTAGACGGCGAGCTTCGGCTCCGCGGCGGCGAGGGCCGCGTTCGTGTAGGTGACGCCCTCGGTCTCCGACAGGATCAGGCGCAGGCGCTCGCCGAGGGTCCGCAGCGTGGCGAGGTCGTCGCCGGCCACGCGCAGCTCGATCGGCGCGTCGAAGGGCGGCCCCTGCTCGAAGGGCTGCGCCATGATCCGCGCCTCCGGGAAGGCGGCCATGAGCCGGCGCTGGAGCGACGGCAGGATCCGCCGCGTCGCCTCCGCCGAGGTGGTCTGCACGAAGGCGGCGGCGAAGCTCGCCACGCCGTCGTTGTTCACCATCACGTTGTAGTAGACCCGCGGCGCGCCCTCGCCGAGGAAGAAGGCGTCCGCGGTGATCTCCTCGTACTCGGCGAGGATCGCCCGGGCCCGGTCCACGGCGGCGCGGGTCTCGGCGATGGAACTCTGCGCCGGCAGCGTCAGCTGCAGCTGGAACTGGTTGCGGTCCACGGGCGGGAAGAACTGCTGCGTGAGCGTCCCCGCGAGGCCGAAGCCGGCGAGCGGCAGCACGAGCCCGACGGCGATGCCGAGCCCCGGGCGGCGCAGCGCGAGACCGAGGGAGCGTCGGTAGGCACCGCGCAGGCCCGCGTGGGAGAAGCCCGAGACCCACCAGGGCGCCTCGCCGTCGGCGTCCCGGGGCCGCGGCGGGAAGCGGCGGTCGAGGAAGCCGGCGATCGCCGGGACGACGGTCATGGCCAGGAAGAAGGAGCTGGTGATCGAGAGCACCACGGAGATGCCGATGGTGCCCGTGAACTCGCCCGTCGGCCCCGGCGCGAGGGCGATGGGCAGGAACGCGAAGACCGTGGTGGCCGTGGACGCGGCGAGGGGCACGAACAGATGGCGGACGGCGCTGCCGATGGCGTCGGCGACGGCGTGGCCCCGGCGGCGGCCGAGCTTGTATTCCTCGACGACCACGATCGCGTTGTCGATGAGCAGGCCCAGGGAGATGATCAGCCCGGTCACGGACATCTGGTGCAGGGGCACGTCGAGGGCCGACAGGCCCGCGAGCACCATGGCCATGGACAGGGGCAGAGCCACGCCGACCACGAGCGCCGAGCGGACGCCCATGAAGAACACGAGCACGGCCATGACGATGGCCAGCGCCGTCACGAGGTTGCCGACGAGCTCGGCGAGGCGCGCGCCGGTGTACAGGTTCTGGTCGAAGATCACCTCGAGGCCGATCTGCGGCGGCAGCGCCTCGCCGTAGCGCGCCACCACGTCGCGGGCGTTCGCCACCCAGAGATCGACCCGCCGGCCCGGCTCCATCACCGTGGTCACGACCACCGCGCGGCGCCCGGCGACGAGGGCCTCGGTGGCCGGGGGATCGACGGCGCGCCGCTGCACCGCCGCGACGTCCGCGAGGCGCACGTAGCCGCCGTCGTCGCGCTGGAGCAGCGGGATCCGGGCGATGCGCTCCACGGAGTCGAGCTCGCCCTTCACCTCCACGAGCAGATCGCTCTCGTCGCCGCGCAGGCGCCCCGCGGCGAGCCGCGTGTCCGCGGCGCGGATCCGCGTCGCGACGTCGGCCGCGGAGAGGCCGAGGCCGGCGAGGGCCCGCGGATCGACGGTGACCCGGAGCTCCTCCTCGGCCTCGCCGTGGAGCTCGGTCTCCTTCGTGCCGGAGAGGCTCGCGAGGCGCAGGCGCAGATCCTCGGCGAGCCGGGAGAGCAGGCGCAGCTGCGGTTCGCCCGCGCCCTCCCAGGTCAGCGCGACGGCGAGCGTCGTCGCCACGGGGCCACGCACCTCCAGCTCCGGCGGCGTCGTGCCCGGGGGCAGGCGGGGCTCCACCTCGGCGAGCTTGTCGCGCACCTCGCTCCAGATCACGTCCACCTCGTCGGGGCCCGTGTCCTCCGTGAGCTCCACGTCGAGGAGCGAATAGCCGGGGCGGGAGCGGGAGGCGAGGGTGCCGACCTCCGGGATCTCCCGCAGGGCCGTCTCCAGGCGCTCGCTGATCAGGGCCTCGACGCGCTCGGCGGTCGCGCCCGGCAGGAAGGTGTGCACGGCCGCGAAGCGTTCCGTGAGCGTCGGATCCTCCTGCCGCGCCAGCGTGGAGAGGGCCGACAGGCCCACGACGGTCACGAAGCCGACCGTGAGGATCGTCAGGCGCGGATTGCGGAAGAAGAGGTTGGCGAGCCCGTCGCCAGGGCCGGAGGCGACCATGGTCAGCGACCGCCGGCGGCGACGACGGCCTGTCCCGGCACGACCCGCTGGGTGCCGGCGACGACCACGCGTTCCCCGTCCTCGAGCGTGCCCTGCACGTAGACCCGGTCCCCTTCCGTGTGCACCACCTCCACGAGGCGCCGCTCGGCGACGTCCTCGCTGCCCTCGGGACGGAGCACGTAGACGGACCAGAGGCCGCGCTGGGCCTCCGTGAGCGCGGTCAGGGGCAGCCAGAAACCGGTCGCGGCGACGGCGCGCTCGAGCTCGAGCTCGACGACGCTGCCGGCGGCCGGCGCGCCCTCGTCGAGGGCGAACACGGCGGTGATCGTGCGCGTCCGGGGGTCCACCTCCGGCAGCAGGTGCAGGAGCGTGCCCCCGACGGTGCGGGTGCCGCTCCGGAAGCGATGGCGCGCGCCCGGGGCGAGATCGTCGGCGACGTCCTGGGGGACCCCCACGCGCGCTTCCGGGGCCTCCGTCTCCACCAGCCGGAGCACCGTGCGTCCGGGCGTGATCAGGGCGCCCTCGTCGGCGAGGCGCGCCTGGATGCGGCCCGCGTAGGGCGCGTGGATGCGGCTGCGCGCGAGGTCCACGGCGGCGGCCGCGAGGTTCGCCCGGGCCTGGCGGAGCGCCGCTTCCGCCACGGCCACCTCCGCCCCGCGGGCGTCGAGGTCGAGGCGCACCTCGTCGTAGCGCTGCGCCGAGGCGTGGCCGCGCGCCACGAGATCGGCGAAGCGGCGCTCCGTCTCCACGGCCAGGGCGAGCCCGGCACGGGCCATGGTGAGGCTCGCGTCGGCGTGGGCCACGGCGGCGTCGGCGGCGTCGCGCCGGGCCTCGAGGGGCGCCGGGTCGAGTTCGGCGAGGAGGGCGCCGGCCGCCACCGTGTCCCCTTCCTCGACGAGGACCCGGTGGAGTTCGCCCGTGTGCCGGAAGCCGAGATCGCTCGCCCGCCGCGTGCGCACCTCGCCGCCGTAGACCCGGCGCACGACGTAGGCGGACTCCGCCTGCGCCGCGACGATCGGGACGCCGAGCGCCGCCTCGGCCCGCTCGGGGCAGAGCACGAAGGGCGCTCCGAGGGCGAACAGGACGAGGAGGGCCGGCACCAGGCGGTCCGTGTGCAGGAGCCGGTTGAGGGTGGCGTACTTGCTGACGCCGTCGGGGTAGTGATGGAGCTGCATGACCGTTCTCCGTGGTCCGGGCCCGCATCGCTCCGCGGATCGACGAGCGATGGGGGCCAGCGCCCGATGTGTGCAGTGCTCACACGCAGTCTGCGACCGCCATGTTTGCAATGTCAACATCCCCCGTGTGACGATCGCCGAACGGAGTCCCCGCCGGGCCGAGGCGAAGCCGGGGTTCCGGCCCGGGCGCCGATCGGCGACCATCGGTGCCGCCCGATCCGAGGAGAACGCCCTTGAGCTGTGCGGAACGCGCGACCTACCACCACGGCGACCTGCGGCAGACGCTGCTCGACGCTGCGGTGCGCCACATCCGGGAGCAGGGGACCGAGGGCCTCAGCCTCCGGGCCCTGGCCCGCGAGGCGGGGGTCTCGCCGACGGCGCCCTACCGGCACTTCGAGAACCGCACGGCGCTGCTCGC
>JAZBPF010000278.1:0-2986 GCA_036351515.1 Pseudomonadales bacterium
ACGGGGCCGTCCAGGAGCGCCCCGTGGTGGCGTTCCACCCAGTCCAGCAGCAGTTCGAGCTTGTCGCGGTAGTAGTCGGCCGGCGGCGGCATGCTGGACGAACGTTCAGGCAGTACGCCCATCCAGTGTACCGCTCCGGCACGGACAGCGGCCATGCCCGTCGCGACGGCGGGTGCCCGGGGCTCGCGGCTCGATGGGTGTCCAGGAATCGGGAATCTGGTGGGTGGAGGAATCCGTGGGTGTCCAGGAATCGCTTTCCAGCAATCGCTTCTCGGTGGGTGTCCGCGAATCGCGGTGGGTGGCGGAGTTCGTGGGTGTCCAGCAATCGGCGGGTGGCGGGGTTCGTGGGTGTCCAGGCATCGCCCTGGCTGTCCAGGAATCGCTTCCAGGAATCGCTCCCATCCAGCGCCCGAAGTGCCGGGAGCGGGTGGTTCGGTTGTCCCGCGAGGGGCGGCGGTTCCATGATGTCGTGGGGGTCCGAAGAGGACAGGTTCATGCGCGAATACCGCACTTTCGAGCAGTTCTGGCCGCACTACCTTCGTGAACACGCCCGGCCCGCCACGCGGGCCTGCCACTACGTCGGTACGGCCCTGACCCTCGTCGTCGTCGCGGTCGCGGTGGCTCGGGGCGAGGCGCTCCTGCTCCTGGGCGTCCCGCTGGTCGGCTACGGGTTCGCCTGGTTCAGCCACGCCTTCGTGGAGCGCAACCGGCCCGCGACGTTCACCTATCCGCTGTGGTCCCTGATCGGCGACTACCGGATGTTCTTCCTCGCCCTGACGGGGCGCGTGGACCCGGAGCTGGAGAAGGCCGGAGTCCGCGCGGTGCCGGCCACCGGAGCGGGCCCGTCCGCGCGCGACCGCTCCGTGGATTGAATTCGCTGCGGCCCTCCCGGGCCCGAAGGTGGCCCGCGCGCGCCGGTCGGGGCCGCGCGCCGTGCAGGAGTCGAGGATCGAGGCTCGCACGCGGCGGGTATGATGCCGGGCCCTGCCCTCGTCTCCGGGAGCGCCCATGGACGTTCACGCCTGCTGCCTGGCCTTCACCGTGGACGGGGTCGCGCTCGAGCGGCTGCTGGCGGAGGGTGAACTGGGCGCCTATCGCGACGCGTCGCCCTGGTACGTCGCGGCCGAGCGGCTCGAGACGGCGCGGGCGGCCGGAGAGCGGCTGGTCGCGTTGCTGGCCGGGGGCTCGCCGCTGCGGCTCGTGCGCTGGGCCGAGGTCCTGGACGTGGAGATCCACGCCATCGCGTCCACGCGCGAGACGCGGGTCCGTTTCGGGCGCGGCGGCCCGGTGAATCCCATCTTCGAGGCGCTCGACAGCGTCTGTCTGCTGCCGGCGGAACACCGCGTCGAGCGGGAGCGTCGGGAGGGCCTGCGCGTCCGGCGCCAACCGCTCACGGCGCCGGAGCTGGTCCCCTACGCACTGTGCGAGGCCCCGGCCTTCCTCGCCACGGTGCCGGAGCGCTGACCGACCCCGTGGCGAGGCGGCTCAGGCCGCGCGGCTGTCGCGTTCCGCGAGCGGCGCCGGATCCACGGCCAGGGGCGGCTCCGGCGTCTCGATGCCCGCGGCCCGCTGCAGCGCTTCCCAGGCGTCGAGCATGTGGTCCCGCAGCCGGACGGCGTCGGGCACCGTGTCCAGGCAGGCGGTCAGGGAGAAGTCCAGGCGGTCGCGATAGGACTGCACGGTGACGTTCAGCGCCGCCCCGTGGGCCGCGATGGACACGGGATAGTGCGTGAGCATCCGTGCGCCCGCGAGGAACACCTCGCGCCGCGGCCCCGGCACGTTGGAGATCACCAGATTCAGGGGCACCGGCAGCCAGTCGCCGAGGCGCAGGCGATTGCTCAGGGTCACCGCCGTGCGGAAGGCGAGCGGCAGCCCCGGCAGGTCGAGGGCCTCGATATCGGCGCCCTGCAGGTCTCCCACGACGCCCTTGCCGCGCTCCGCCGAGTCCCGGATCGCGAGCATCCGGGCGAGCGGGTCGGGCCGATGGGTCTCGAGGGAGGTGAGCAGCATGGTCACCTGGTTGCTCATGGACTGGTCGTCCGCGGCCCGCAGGGACACGGGCGCCCCGGCCACGAGCGGACGCTCCGGCAGCTCCCCGCGTTCCGCCAGGTAGCGCGCGAGGCCTTCGGCACACACGGCCAGGAACACGTCGTTCACCTTGCACCCGTGGGGCCGTCCCACGGCCTTCACCGCCGGCAGGGGCAGCGACCCGAGGGCGATGGTCCGGTAGGGCCCCACGGCCGCGTTGAAGCGCGTGCGCGGCGCCCGCTGGCCGAGGGCACCGAGACCCTCCTTGCTCACCGCGCGGGCTCCGAGGCGCCAGGCCGTGCGGGCCAGGGCGGGCAGGGTGCGCACGCTGCGCAGGGGCCGGGTCGCGGCGTCGCGGGCGGTGCCCCAGAGGCGCGCCAGGGGGCCGGGCACGACCTCGCCGTCCCAGGCGGGCCGGGCCGGAGCGGGCGGGCTCTCGGGCGTGTCCGAGAAGAGGATGTCGATGATCGCCTGCCCGGCCATGCCGTCGATGCAGGCGTGGTGGTACTTCGTGTACCAGACCACGTGGCCGGACTCGAGGCCCTCGACGAGCCAGAACTGCCAGAGCGGCCGGCTCCGGTCCAGGGGCTGCTCGTGCAACCGGGAGATCACCTGCTCCAGCTGCCGCGGCGTCCCCGGCGACGGGACCCGCGTGCGCTGCACGTGATGGTCGATGTCGAAGGCCTCGTCCACGACCCAGAGCGGGTGGTCGAGTCCGAGCGGGGCCGGCTCCAGGCGCCGGGTCATGAAGGGGATCAGGTGGACCCGGGCGGCGATGTACGCCTTCAGGTCCTCGAAGAACCCCTCCTCGCGGCGCGGCGGCACCTCGAAGTGCTGCAGGCCGGCGATGTGCATGGGGGTGGCGGTCGTCTCCGCGTACAGGAACGACGCGTCGAGGAGCCCGAGCTTGTCCATTGCGTGACCCTCCTGCTCCGGAATGCACACGGCCGGCGAAGGC
>JAZBPF010000279.1:0-3488 GCA_036351515.1 Pseudomonadales bacterium
CCGATGATCGTGTAGCGGTAGTCGTCGTCCACGTGGACGATCCGGTAGTCCGCCTTGAAGGGCCAGACGAACTGCATCTTCCACACGGCATTGCCGGTGCCCTCCACCACGAAGCCCGTCGGCTGGTACTCCTTCTCCGGCCCCTCGAAGCTGCCCTTGCGGAACGTGAAGGTGGTCTCGATGCGTCCGTCCTCACCGAGTTCGTAGCGCTCCACGGCGTTGTAGGCCTCGCGCTCGAAGGGCGTGGGGATGTTGCCGACGACGTACCAGGCGCCCATGAAGCGCTGGAGGTCCACCCGCTCCTCGACCGCGATCGCGTCCTCCACGTCCGCCGACAGGCAGCCACCGAGGCCGAGGGCCAGGCACACGATCCCCAGGACGCGCGGGATCGCGGGCTCGCGCTTCGATGCTCCGGGACGCACTCGCATGATTCACCTCCAGACCCTGATGCCGGTTTCGGTTCGTGATCCGTCTTACGGGGGACCCGGGGTCCTTCGCGCGTCCACCACCCTGCGCGACGGGCGCTCGACCGCGCGCCGCGCCGCAGCCCCGCAGCCTGGCGGCCGCGTGGGGAGGATCGTCGCCTGGCTGCCGACCCCTGGAGCGCAAGGATCCCGGCCGGCCTGTGAAGAGGACGTGTACGCGCGGACCGCGGCGCCGGGGCCCGCGGCGCCCGTGCCCGGCCGGCTGGTCATCGTCCTTTAACTGCGCAATCCTCGGACCCCGCCACTTCGTCACCGGAGGTCGCCATGAGCTGGCTGATCGGTCTGCTCGTCGTCGCCGCCCTGCTCTGGGCCGTCACCCACTTCCATCTCGCCGGCGAGGACCTCTCGCGCTGGGACGCGCCGGCCGACCCCCGCGAGCCCCCGCACACGGAGCCGAGCCCGGAGCACTACCAGGCCGTGGAGGCGATCCGCGCCATGCAGAGCGAGGGCGGCGGCGCCGGGGGACTCGGCTCGAAGGCCCGCCTGCAGGCGCTGCGCGAGCGCTTCGACGCCATGGGCGAGGAAGGCGACTTCGGCGCCACGTTCACGCCGGTGGACGCCGGGGGCGTCCCCGGCGAGTGGGTCCGGGCGCCCGGCGTCGACCCCGATCGGCGCGTGCTCTACCTCCACGGCGGCGCGTACATACTCGGCAGCCCCAAGAGCCACCGGGCGATCACCTCGAAGTTCTCGAAGATCGCCGGCGCCGCGGTGCTCGCCGTGGACTACCGGCTCATGCCGGAGCACAAGCGCCTCGACGGCATCGAGGACTGCCGCACCGCCTATCGCTGGATCCTCGAGCACGGGCCCGAGGGCCGCGCGCCGGCGAGCGCCCTGTTCGTGGCGGGGGACTCCGCCGGCGGCAACCTCACGCTCGCCACCATCGCCTGGGCCCGGGACGCGGGCCTGCGCCCCGTGGACGGCGCCGTGGCCCTCTCGCCGCACACGGACTCCTGCATGGCCAGCCCGAGCCTGCGCGAGAACCTCGAGACCGACCACATGCTCGGGCCCATGTTCGCGGCCATGGCGCGGATCCCGCAGAGCGTGGGCCTGTGGACCTCGTGGCTGACCAACCGGATTCCACCGAAGGACCCGCGCGTCTCCCCGCTCCGCGGAGACCTCGCGGGCCTGCCGCCGACGCTCGTGCACGCGAGCGAGGCCGAGATGCTCCTCGACGACGCGCGGCGCTGGGTGAACAAGGCGAAGGCCGCCGGCACCGACGCTCGCCTGCGCACCTGGCCGCACCAGCTGCACGTCTGGCACATCTTCGAGCAGACGCTGCCGGAAGCGCAGGAGGCGTTCGCGGACATCGAGGCGTTCCTCGAGGCGTGTGCGCCGCGCCAGCGGCTCGAGGCAGCGCCGGAAGCCGGCAGCGCCACCGCCTGAGACCCCGTGGGAAGCGCACGGAGTGCGCGAGAGCAGCGCCGATCGGCGACTGCGTCGCCTTCCCACGATCCCGCAGGGACGGTCGGAGCCAGCGTCGGCGCCGGGGACTCCGACCCGACGTAGCGGTCGCCGCTGAAGCTGGCTCCCACAGTGGGGTGTCGACACGGCCCTTGTGGGAGGCAGCGCCGGAAGCCGGCAGCGCCACCGCCTGAGACCCCGTGGGAAGCGCACGGAGTGCGCGATGGCAGCGGCGATCGGCGACTGCGTCGCCTTCCCACGGGCGCGCAGCGATGGTGGGAGCTCGCGTCAGCGCCCGAGACTCCGGCACGTCCTAGCGGTCGCCGCTGAAGTCGGCTCCCACAGTGGGGTGTCGGCGTGGCCCTTGTGGGAGCTCGCTTCAGCGGCGAAGACTCTGCCCCGCCGCAAGCCGTAGCGACCGAAGCACGCCGCTCCTCCCGGAGACGCCTCCCCCGAAAGTCGTGCCCTGCCCCATGGCGCGAACTAATTCACGCGCATTATCATGCGACCCGCTCGGGAGCACGGGCTGACAGCCCCGTGCCGCCCGCGTAGGGTCGCGCGGCCCGCCGCCCGCGCGCGGCACGTCCGGTTCATTCATCCAGAGAGAGACGAGGATCCTCCCCCATGGCCATCAAGACACGGTTCACGGAAGCCTTCGGCGTCGAGCACCCCATCGTCCAGGGGGGCATGCAGTGGGTCGGCTACGCCGAGATGGTGGCGCCCGTCGCCAACGCCGGCGGCCTGGGCTTCCTGACGGCGCTCACGCAGCCCACCCCGGAGGACCTCGCGAAGGAGATCGCGCGCACGAAGGAGATGACCGACAAGCCCTTCGGCGTGAACCTGACGATCCTGCCCGCCATCAACCCGCCGCCCTACGCCGAGTACCGCGACGCGATCATCCAGGGGGGCATCAAGATCGTGGAGACCGCGGGCTACAAGCCGCAGGAGCACGTCGATCACTTCAAGCAGCACGGCATCAAGGTCATCCACAAGTGCACCGCCGTGCGCCACGCCCTCTCCGCCGAGCGCATGGGCGTCGACGCCATCTCCATCGACGGCTTCGAGTGCGCGGGCCATCCGGGTGAGGACGACATTCCGGGCCTGATCCTGATCCCGGCCGCCGCGAACAAGGTGAAGATCCCCATGCTCGCTTCCGGCGGCTTCGCCGACGCCCGCGGCCTGGTGGCCGCCCTCGCCCTCGGCGCCGACGGCATCAACATGGGCACGCGCTTCTGCGTGACGAAGGAGGCGCCGATCCACGAGGCCTTCAAGCAGCGCATGGTCGAGAACGACGAGCGCCAGACGAACCTGATCTTCCGCACGCTGCACAACACCGCCCGCGTGATGAAGAACGCCGTGAGCGACGAGGTCGTCGCGATCGAGCGCAAGGGCGGAGCCAAGTTCGAGGACGTGCAGCACCTCGTGGCCGGCACCCGCGGCCGCCAGGCCATGGCCGACGGCGACTCCGACGGCGGCATCTGGTCCGCGGGCATGGTCCAGGGCCTGATCCACGACATCCCGACCGTGAAGGAGCTGATCGACCGCATCGTCAGCGAGGCCGAGGAGATCATCCGCGGCCGGCTCAACGGCACCCTCGCCTGA
>JAZBPF010000280.1:0-16773 GCA_036351515.1 Pseudomonadales bacterium
ACCTGCACGGTCGACGGCAGCGGTTCGCCGCTCACGCTGTTCTCGTCCATGTTCATGCACGGCAGCTGGCTGCACATCATCGGCAACCTCTGGTTCCTCTACATCTTCGGCGACAACGTCGAGGACGTGATGGGCCCGGGGCGCTTCGTCGCCTTCTACCTGCTCTCGGGCCTCGGCGCGGCAGCGGCGCAGATCGTCGTGAACCCGGACAGCCTGATTCCCATGGTGGGCGCCTCCGGCGCCATCGGCGGCGTCATGGGGGCCTACGCGCGGCTCTATCCGAAGGCGCGGGTGCACATGCTGGTGATCCTCGGTTTCTTCGTGACCACGATCTCGGTCCCGGCCCTGTTCATGCTCGGCTACTGGTTCCTGCTGCAGGTGCTCTCGGGGCTGCCGGCGCTCGGCGACGAGGTGGGCGGCGTGGCATTCTTCGCCCACATCGGCGGCTTCCTCACGGGGCTCCTGCTGTCCTTCGTCTTCGTGCGCGGCGACCTCCTCGAGGAGCGCTTCGCGCGTCCCCGGCGTCGGGCCCAGCGGGAGTGGTTCTGAGGGGAGGGCCGCGCCGGCCGCAGGGAACCCGGCCATGCAGCCCGACTGGCTCGCCAGCGCCGTCTTCTACCAGGTCTATCCGCAGAGCTTCGCGGACTCGAACGGCGACGGCATCGGCGATCTGCCGGGGCTGATCGGACGCCTCGACCACGTCGCGGAGCTCGGCGCCAACGCGCTCTGGCTCAACCCGATCTTCGACTCGCCCTTCCTCGACGCGGGCTACGACGTCCGCGACCACCGCCGCGTGGCGCCCCGCTACGGCACCGAGGAGGACGTGCGCAGGCTCTGCGAGGCCGCGCATGCGCGCGGCATCCGCGTGCTCCTCGACCTCGTGGCCGGGCACACGAGCTGGGACCATCCGGGCTTCCTCGCGTCCGCCCGGCCCGCGGCGAACGACTGGAGCGACCGCTTCGTCTGGTCCGACAGCCCCTGGACCACCCGGGACGGGGAGCTCACCTACGTGAGCGGCACCACGGACCGCATGGGCGCCTACGCCGTGAACTTCTTCGCGCACCAGCCGGCCCTGAACTACGGCTTCGCGGAGCCGCGTCGTCCCTGGCACCAACGCCCGGACGCGCCGGGCCCGCGCGCCAACGTCGAGCGCCTGAAGGCGATCATGGCGTTCTGGTTCGCCCGCGGCGTCGACGGCTTCCGCGTCGACCTCGCCGCGAGCCTCGTGAAGCACGATCCGCAGCAGACCGCCGTGCGGGCCCTCTGGCGCGAGCTCCGCGCCTGGCTCGACGCCGAGTTCCCCGGGAAGGTGCTGGTGAGCGAGTGGGCGGATCCCGCACGCGCCGTGAGCGCCGGCTTCCACGTCGACTTCATGCTCCACTTCGGGACGCCCGGCTACCCGGAACTGGTCTTCGACGGGACGGGGTTCGGACGGATCCGCTCCGGCGTCCCCCATCCGTGGCTCGACCGCGGGGGACGCGGCGACTTCCGCCGTTTCCTCGAGCCCTTCCTGCAGCAGCAGGAGATGATCGCCGGCCGCGGCGCCGTGGGCCTGCCGAGCGCCAACCACGACTTCCAGCGCCCGCGCACGGGCACCCGCGACGACGACGATCTCGCCGTGTTCCACGGCTTCCTGCTCACCTGGCCCGGGGTGCCCTTCGTCTACTACGGCGACGAGATCGGCATGCGCTACCTGCCGGGCCTCCCCTCGAAGGAGGGCGGCTACGAGCGCACGGGCACGCGCACGCCGATGCAGTGGGCGCCCGGTCCCGGCGCCGGCTTCTCGAGGGCGGATCCTGCGGACTTCTACCTGCCCCTGGACCCGTCGCCCGACCGGCCGGACGTCGAGAGCCAGCGGGCGGACCCGCACTCGCTCTGGCACCACGTGCGCGCCCTCGTCGCCGCCCGGCGTCGGCAGGTCGCCCTGCGCGCGGACGCGTCCCTGGCACTGTGCACGGACGGCCCCGGCTATCCGCTCGCCTACCTGCGGGAGGCCGCCGGGGAGCGGGTCTTCGTGGCCCTGCAGCCGGCGGCGGCCGCGGCGGAGGTGCCCCTGCCGGCCGGCACGCGGGTCGCCGAGACCCTCGCCGCGCGGCGGGCGCGCGTCGTCGGAGACCGGTTGGCGCTGGACGGGCCCGCGGTCGGCGTGTACCGCCTCGCCACGGAGCCTTGAACCCATGGCCTACGAACGCTTCGACCGCTGGATCCAGATCGTCGGTGCCCTCGGCATCGTCGCCGGTCTCGTGCTCGTGGGGCTCCAGCTCGGCCAGAGCGCGCGCCTGACCCGCGCCGAGCTCGGCTCCGGCAGCATGTCCTATCGGCAGACGCTGCTCACGAGCGTGCGGGGGGAGGGGCTCGCCGACGCGCTCGCCCAGGCCATCGAGGACCCCTCGGCGCTCGACACGACCCAGCAGGTGATCCTCGACGCCTGGTATGCGGACGTGCTCGGCCAGGTCCTGCGCCAGCGCTACCTGCTGCGCCTCGAGGTGTTCCAGGACCCGCTCGGGCCCTTCGCGGAGATCCAGGCGCGGAGCTACTTCGGCAACGGCTACGCCCAGGCCTGGTGGCGGCGGCATCGGGACGGCTATCCCGAGGAGCTCGTGGCCCTGATGGATCCGGTGATCGAGGCGCTGCCACCGGATCGCGACCGGCGCGATTTCTTGTCGCTCCGAGAGGAGTCGCTCCGAGAGGAGTCGCTCCCAGAAGAGTCGCTCCGCCCGGAAGCGTCGGCGCCGCGGTGATCGCCGCGTCGCCGGAGCCGGTCGCGCCGTCCCCGCCCGGGAGGCTCGCCAGCGCGCTCTGGGCAGGGGTCTTCGGCGCGGTGCTCCTCTGGTCCGGCTGGCGGCCCCACGACGTCACCACCTGGGCCCTCGAGGTCTCGCCCGCGGTGATCGCCGCGACGCTCCTCGCGGCGACGCGTCGGCGCTTCCCGCTGACGCGTCTCGCCTACGGCCTGATCCTGGCCCATGCGATCGTGCTCATGATCGGCGGCCACTGGACCTACGCGCGGGTGCCGGCGGGGGACTGGTTCGCCGACGCCTTCGGTCTGGCGCGAAACCACTACGACCGCCTCGGGCACCTGTTCCAGGGCTTCGTGCCCGCGATCGTGGTCCGCGAGCTGCTCCTGCGGCGCACGCCCCTGCGTCCGGGCGTGTGGCTCACGGGTCTCGTGTTCTGGGTCTGCCTGGGCTTCAGCGCCTTCTACGAGCTGATCGAGTGGTGGGTGGCGCTGCTCTCGGAGGAGGCGGCGGAGTCCTTCCTCGGCACCCAGGGCGACGTCTGGGACACGCAGTGGGACCTCTTCCTCTGCGGCGTCGGAGCCGCCGCCGCGCTCCTCGCGCTGTCGCGGATCCACGATCGCGCCCTCGGCCTGCCCCTCGGGCCCGAACCTTCATGACCCGGTGCTATCCTCGTTGCGTTCGGGAGGAGGATCCATGGACTGGTCCCTCACGCTCGTCGCCGACGGCGCGGTCCTCGAGATCCGTGCCTCCGGCGCAACCAGCTTCGCGGAGCTGGAGGCGATGGACGCGGAGGTCAACGCCCATCCCCACTGGCATCCCCAGCGCGCGCTGCTCTTCGACCTGCGCGCGCTCGTGCCGCCGCGGCAGCTGCCCTACGAGGCGCTGAGCGCCGCAGCCCGGGGCTTCCGCAGCATCGGCACCGGGCGCCTCGCGATCCTCGTGGAGTGCGACGTGCTCTACGGCATGGCCCGCATGTATGTGGCGCGCATGGCGGAACACGGCCAGCGCGAACGCCGCGTGTGCACGGACCGGGACGAGGCGCTCGCCTGGCTCACGGCCGGCCCACGCTGATCCGGGCCCGTCGCACGCTGCGCGCCGCGGGCGTACACTCCGCCGCCTCATGCGGATCCGATGCGAACAGGACGTCGAGGGACTGCGGGCGGCCGGCCGGGCCGTGGCCCGCACCCTCGCCGAGATGGCCGAGGCGATCGAACCGGGCACGACCACCCGGGCCCTCGACGCGATCGGTGCGGCGGCCCTGGCCCGGCAGGGCGCGCGCTCGGCCCCGCGCTGCGTCTACGACTTTCCCGGCGAGACCTGCATCAGCGTCAACGAGGAGGCCGCCCACGGCATCCCCGGGGACCGGGTCCTCGCGCCCGGCGACGTGATCAACATCGACGTCTCCGCGGAGCTCGAGGGCTACTTCGGCGACACGGGGGCGACCTTCGTCGTACCCCCTTCCACGCCCCTGAAGGACAAGCTCCGGGAGACGGCCCGGGAGGCCCTCGCGCGGGCCATGGTCGAGGCCCGGGCCGGGGCGCGCCTGAACCGCATCGGCCGGGCCATCGAGACCACGGCGGCGGCGGCGGGCTTCACGACCCTGCGCGACCTCGGCAGCCACGGCGTCGGCCGCGGCCTGCACGAGGATCCGCGCTTCATCCCGAACTACCACGACCCCATGGACCTGCGGCGGCTCGTGGACGGGCTCGTGATCACCATCGAACCCTTCGTGAGCACCGGGGCGACCGGCTGCCGCACGGCCCGGGACGGCTGGACCCTGGTCTCCGGGCCCGGGAACCTCTCGGCCCAGTTCGAGCACACCCTCGTGATCCGCCGGGGCGAGCCCCTGGTGACGACCCTGCCCTGACGTGGACCCGCCTGCGCCGAGCCTCGCGGACGTGCTCGACCGGGCGGCCCTCGTGCTCTGCCGCCACGGCGCCTTCGCCCGGCGGCGGGCGGAGAACGGGCGCGTCTCCGAGGGGCTCACGGAGACCGGGCGCCGGGAGGCCGAGGCCCTGGCGGCGGTGCTCGCCGGGGCGCCGCGCCCCCTCGTGCTCTACGCGAGTCCCCAGCCCCGGGCCGTGGCCACGGCCGAGGTGCTCGCCCGGCACCTCGAGCTGCCCGTGCACACGGACGAGGATCTCGCGGAACTCCGTCTCGGCCTCGGCGCCGCCGTGCCCCGGGAGCGCTCCGCGGTGCTCTGGGAACTCGCCCGCGCGGCACCGGACGTCCCGCCGCTCGCCGGCGCCGAGTCCCTGGCCGCGCTCCAGCTCCGGGCCCTGGCGACGCTTCGCGGGGCACGGCTGGCCCATCCCGGGCGCATCGTCGTCGCCGTGACCCACGGCGGGCTCCTGGAGGCGGTGCACGCGGGCATCGCCGGCCGCCCCCTCGCGAGCCTCGGCGGGGCGCGCCTCGAGATCGCGAGCGGCGCCTGCTCCGCCTGGGCGGAGGTCGACGGCGCGCTCGAGGAGCTGGCGAGAAACGTGCCGCCGTCCCCTGCAGGGCGGCAGGGGCGGGGGCTATAATTCCCGCTCGCGGCCCCGCGTGCCGCCTCGTCCCTCCGCCCGGCCCGGAGTCCCCTTGTCCCAGCCCCTGCTCGAAGTCTCGGCACTGCGCTGCGAACGCGACGACCGGCTCCTGTTCGAGGCGCTGTCCTTCGCCCTCGGGGCCGGGGAGGCGCTCCAGCTGCGCGGTCCGAACGGCGCCGGCAAGACCACGCTCCTGCGCTGCATCGCCGGGCTCCATCCGGACCACGACGGCACGATCCGGGTGCTCGGGGCGGAGCACCGCGCCGGCGACCCGGCCCGCGCGGGTCTGCTCTTCGTGGGCCACCGCCTCGGCGTGTCGGCGCCGCTCACGGCCGGGGAGAACCTGCGCTGGCACGTGGAGGTGGGCGGTCGGCCGGCGGACGACGACGCGGTCGAGGCGGCGCTCGAGCGCGTCGGGCTTGCCGGCTGGGCGGATGTGCCCTGCCAGCAGCTCTCGGCGGGCCAGCAGCGCCGGGTGGCGCTGGCGCGCCTCGCCCTCGTGGGCCCCGCCATGCCCCTCTGGCTCCTGGACGAGCCCTTCACGGCCCTCGACGACCGCGGCATCGCCCTGGTCCTCGACCTGCTCGGCGAGCGGCTGCGCACGGGCGGGGCGGTGCTGTTCACGACGCACCAGCCGGTCTCGGCGCTGCCGTCGCTGACGACGCTGTGGATCGGGGCGGCACCGGCGGAGGCCGCGTGACCGGGGCGCCGGTCTCCGCGCCGCTCGCCCTAGGAGCGCTCCCGGAGCCCCGGCCCGGGCGCCTGTTCCTCGGGCAGCTGCGCCGGGACCTCGCCCTCGCCGTGCGCCAGCCGGCGGAGATCGCCAATCCGCTCGCCTTCTTCGTGCTCGTGATCACCCTGTTCCCGCTCGGCGTGAGCCCGGAGCGGGAGACGCTCGCGCCGCTCGCGCCGGGGGTGCTCTGGATCGCCGCCCTGCTCGCGACCCTGCTCGGCCTCGAGGCCCTCTTCCGTCGCGACCGGGACGACGGCACCCTCGAGCAGCTCGTGCTCCGGGCGCAGCCGCTCTACCTGGCGGTGCTCGCGCGCATGCTCGCGCACTGGCTCGTGACGGGGCTGCCGCTCACGCTGCTCGCCCCGGTGCTCGGCGGCCTGCTCGCGCTGCCCGCGGAGGCGCGCTGGCCCCTGACCGCGGGCCTCGCCCTCGGCACGCCGATCCTGGTGCTCCTCGGGGGCGTCGGAGCGGCGCTCACCGTGGGGCTGCGCGCGGGCGGGCTGCTGCTCGCGCTGCTGATCCTGCCGCTCTACGTGCCCGTGCTGATCCTCGGCGTCAGCGCGGCGGAGCTGGCGGTGGTGCGCATCGACGTCGCGGGGGTGCTCGCCTGGCTCGGGGCGGGGCTCGCGCTGGCGGTCACGGCCGCCCCCTTCGCCATCGCCGGTGCGCTGCGCATCGGCGTCGAGGCGGGCTGATCACGGGCCCGGAACGAGGAACGGACGCGCCATGAAGATTCCCGAGTTCCTGCGCAGGCTCTGGCACCGGCTCGGCTCGCCGCGCTGGTTCTACGAGACCACCGCCTCCTGGCTGCCCTGGTTCGCCGTGCTCGGCGGGCTCCTCGTGGGCACCGGGACGGTCTGGGGGCTCGCCTTCGCGCCGCCGGACTACCTGCAGGGCAACAGCTTCCGGATCATCTACGTGCACGTGCCGTCGGCGATCCTCGCCCAGTCCTGCTACCTGCTCATGGCGGTCTGCGGGGTGGTGCTCCTCGTCTGGCGCATGAAGCTCGCCGACATGGTGCTCGCCGCCGCGGCGCCCGTGGGCGCGTCCTTCACCTTCCTCGCCCTCGCCACCGGCTCGATCTGGGGCCGGCCCACCTGGGGCACCTGGTGGGAGTGGGACGCGCGCGTCACCTCCATGCTGATCCTGCTGTTCCTCTACTTCGGGCTCATCGGCCTGCGCCGCGCCATCGAGCGGCCCGAGTCCGCGGGCCGGGCCTGCGCGATCCTGGCGATCGTCGGCGTGATCAACATCCCGATCATCAAGTACTCCGTGGACTGGTGGCTCACGCTCCACCAGCCGAGCACCTTCACGCTCACGGAGAAGCCGGCCATGCCCGCCTCCATGTGGGTGCCGCTGCTGCTGAACGTGATCGGCTTCTACCTGCTCTTCGGGCTCATGGTGCTCCAGCGCGCGCGCGTGGAGATCCTCGAACGCGAGCGCCGGACGCAGTGGGTGCAGGCCCTCACGGCGCGGCTCACGGGGGCCCCGCTTCCCGACGGGGACGGCGCGGAGCAGGCGGCGTGAGCTTCGAGAGCTTCGAGGCGTTCCTCGCCATGGGCGGCCACGGCTTCTACGTGTGGCTCTCCTATGCGCTTGCAGCGGCCGTGGTGTGCTTTAACATTGTCGCGCCCCTGCGCCGGCGCCGCCGGTTCCTCGCCGCGCAGAAGGGCCGCCAGCGCCGGGCGGCGTCCGCACGGCAGGGCCCCGTCACCGCCCGGGACGCGGGCTGACTCACCGATCCGAGGCGCCATGCACCCCAAGCGACGACAGCGACTGCTCCTGATCGGCTTCCTCCTGGGCGGCGTGGGGATCGCCGTCGGTCTCGCGCTCTTCGCGCTCAACGAGAACATCAACCTCTTCTACCCTCCGGACGCCATCGCCCGCGGCGAGGCGCCCGTGGACACGCGCATCCGCGCCGGCGGCATGGTCCTCGAGGGCAGCGTCGCCCGCGATCCGGACTCCCTCGCCGTGCGCTTCACGATCTCCGACCTCGCCGGGCACGACGTGCCGGTGCGCTACGAGGGCATCCTCCCGGACCTCTTCGGCGAGGGGCAGGGCGTGGTCGCGACCGGTCGCCTCGGCGCCGACGGCGTGTTCCTGGCGAGCGAGGTGCTCGCGAAGCACGACGAGAACTACATGCCCCCGGAGCTGGCGGCCATGCAGGGCCGCAAGGCGCCCCAGGGCGACGCGGCCGGTCGCGTGGCGGCGGACGCGGGCGGCTGAGCACCACGGGCCCCACGGGCGCATCGGTCCCGCCCCGGGCACGGCCCCGGCGGAACCCTGAAACGGAGCCCCGGCCATGATCCCGGAACTCGGACACTTCGCCCTCATCCTCGCGCTCGTGCTCGCGACGCTGCTCGCGGTGCTGCCCATGGCCGGGGTCTACGCCGGGCGCGCGGTCTGGATGCGCAGCGGCGGTTCCCTCGCGGCCGGGCTCTTCACCTTCCTGCTCCTGTCCTACGGCTGTCTCACCTGGAGCTTCCTGGCCGACGACTTCTCCGTCGCCTACGTGGCCAACAACTCGAACGCGCTGCTGCCCTGGTACTACAAGTTCAGCGCGGTCTGGGGCGCGCACGAGGGCTCCTTCCTGCTCTGGACCCTGGTCATGGGCGTCTGGACCCTGGCGATGGCGGTCTTCAGCCGCAGCCTGCCCCTCGACCTGCTGGCCCGGGTGCTCTCCGTGCAGGGGCTGCTGACCGTCGGCTTCGTGCTCTTCCTGCTGCTCACCTCGAACCCCTTCGAGCGCCTCCTGCCGTTCCCGGCGGGGGAGGGCGCGGACCTCAACCCGCAGCTCCAGGACTTCGGCCTCATCGTCCACCCGCCCATGCTCTACACGGGCTACGTGGGCTTCTCCGTGGCCTTCTCCTTCGCCGTGGCGGCGCTCCTCTCCGGGCGCCTCGACGCCGCCTGGGCGCGCTGGTCCCGGCCCTGGACGAACGTCGCCTGGGCCTTCCTGACGCTCGGGATCGCCCTCGGCAGCTGGTGGGCCTACTACGAGCTCGGCTGGGGCGGCTGGTGGTTCTGGGACGCCGTGGAGAACGCGTCCTTCATGCCCTGGCTCGTGGGCACGGCGCTGATCCACTCGCTCGCGGTGACCGAGAAGCGGGGCGTGTTCAAGAGCTGGACCGTGCTGCTGGCGATCGCCGCCTTCTCGCTCTCGCTCCTCGGCGCCTTCATCGTCCGCTCCGGCGTGCTCACCTCGGTCCACGCCTTCGCCGTGGACCCGGAGCGGGGCATGTTCATCCTGGTCTTCCTGCTCCTCGTGGTCGGCGGGTCGCTCGCGCTCTACGCGGTCCGGGCCCCGGTCATGCGCGCCGACGCGCGCTACGCCGGCCTGTCCCGGGAGGTCCTCCTGCTCGTGAACAACGTGCTGCTCGTCGTCTCCACGGCGGCGGTGCTCCTCGGGACCCTCTACCCGCTGCTCTACGAGGCGATCACCGGCGGCGACAAGATCTCCGTGGGTCCGCCGTACTTCAACGCCGTGTTCGTGCCGCTCATGGTGCTCCTGCTGCTGGCCATGGCGCCCGGGCCGCTGGCGCGCTGGAAGCGCACGGGCGCGGCGGAACTCGTCCGGGGGCTCGCCGCTGTCGCGGTGGCGAGCGTCGCCCTCGGACTGGTGCTGCCGCTCGTGCTGTCCGGCGCGCTCGCCTTCTGGCCCGTGGTGGCCATCACCCTCGCGCTCTGGGTGGTCCTGGCCCTCGTGCGCGACAGCTGGAGCCGGGTGGCGAACAAGCGCGGCGCCGGGGCGCGCCTGAGGGCTCTCTCCGGCCTCGGCGCCGGCTACCTCGGCATGTGGCTCGCCCATGCCGGCGTGGCCGTGACCGTCGTCGGCATCGCCCTCACCACCGCCTGGTCCACGGAGCGGGACGTGCGCCTCGAGCCCGGCCAGAGCGTCGAGCTCGGTGCGCTCAGCTTCCGCTTCGACGGCGTGGCGCCCGTGCGCGGTCCGAACTACGTGGCCGACGAGGGCACGGTCACCGTGTTCCGGGACGGCGAGCCCCTCACGGTGCTCCGGCCCCAGAAGCGGCGCTATCTCGCCCGCCAGATGGTCATGACCGAAGCGGCGATCGACGCGGGGCTCTTCCGCGACGTGTACGTGGCCCTCGGTGAGCCGCTCGGGAACGACGCCTGGGCCGTGCGCGTGCACCACAAGCCCTTCGTGCGCTGGGTCTGGCTCGGGGGCGTGCTCATGATGATCGGCGGGCTCGTGGCCGCCGGGGACAAGCGCTACCGGAAGCTCGCGGCGCGCGCCCGGGTCCGGGAGGCGTCGCGCGCCCCCGGCGGCGCGGCCCCGGCCTCCGCTCCGGCCTCACCGGCGCGGGAGTCCGCATGAGGCGCCTGGCCCTGCTCCTGCCGCTGCTGCTCTTCGTGGCCATCGCCTTCATGCTCTGGCGCGGCTTCTCCCTGGAGGATCCGCACAAGCTGCCCTCGGCGCTCATCGACCGCCCGCTGCCGGCCTTCTCGCTGCCGACCCTCGAGCGACCGGACGTGCCGGTGACGAAGGCGGACCTCACGGGGCGGCCCTTCCTGCTCAACGTCTGGGCCACCTGGTGCCCGACCTGCCGGGCCGAACACAGCGAGCTCGAGCGGATCGCCGCGGAACACGCGGTGCCGATCTTCGGCGTGAACTACAAGGACGACCCGGCGGAGGCCGTGCGCTGGCTCGCCCGCTACGGCGATCCCTACGTGCTCTCCGTGATCGACGCCGACGGCAGCTTCGGCATCGACCTCGGCGTCTACGGGGCCCCGGAGACCTTCGTCGTGGACGCGGGCGGCGTGATCCGCTACAAGCGCGTGGGCGCCGTGGACCGGCGTGTCTGGGAGGAGGAGATCGCGCCGGTGCTGCGGGAGCTGGGGATGGAGTTCGACGACCTGCCGGCGGGGGCCGGCTGATGCGGCGCCTGCTCCTCGTGCTGCTGTGCCTCGGGCCCCTGGTGGCCGGGGCCGCCATCGACCTGCAGGAGTTCGACACGCCGGCCCAGGAGGCGCGCTATCACGCGCTCATCGACGAGCTGCGCTGTCCGAAGTGCCTGAACACGAACCTCTCGGGCTCCGATTCGCCCATCTCCGCGGACCTCCGGCGCACGGTCGCGCGCATGGTCCGCGAGGGCCGCTCCGACGAGGAGATCCGCAGCTACCTCCTCGAGCGCTACGGCGACTTCATCCTCTACCGGCCCCGGGTCACCCCGGCCACCTGGCTGCTCTGGTTCGGTCCCGCCGTGCTCCTGCTCGTGGGGGCGGTGGTGATCGTGCTCATGGTCCGCCGGCAGCGCCGTGCCGCCGGCGCCGCGGACCTCTCCCCGGAGGAGGCCGAGCGCCTCGCGCGCCTGCGGGCGGCGACGGACGCATCGCGCTCATGACCCCGTTCTGGCTCGGTGCGCTCCTCCTCGGGGCGGGCGCGGCAGCGTTCGTCCTCTGGCCCCTGCTCCGCGGACGCCGCGAGGCCACCGGCCGTGCGCTGCGCGCGCGCTCGAACCTCGCCGTCTACGAGGACCGGCTCGCGGAACTCGAGGCCGACCGCGCGGAGGGGCGGATCGGCGCCGAGGAGTTCGAGACCCTGCGCACGGAGCTCGAGCGTGCCCTCCTGCGCGACGTCGATCCGGCCGACGTCGAGGCGACCGAGGCCCCGGACGCGCGGGGCGGCCGCCCTGCGCTCCTGGCCGCGGCGGTGCTCGTGCCCCTGGCGGCGCTCGCGCTCTACGCGGACTGGGGACTCTCCCTCGGCGCCCTCGGGGAACTGGAGCTCGCCGGCGACGTGCGCCTGCTCGACGACCCGGCCGCGGCCACGGAGGCCGAGCTGCGCACCCTCGCGGCGCGGCTGGCGGCGCGGACGGAGCGCGCGCCGGAGGATCCGGACGCCTGGTTCCTGCTCGGTCGCGCGGCGCTGACCCTCGGCGAGTACGAGCGGGCCGCGCAGGCCTTCGGCCGCGTCTCCGAGCTCACCGCCGGGGCCGTGGTCCCGGGCGTGTTCCGCGCCCAGGCGCTCTACCTCGCGGACGACCGGACCGTGACGCCGCGCGTGCGCGAGGCCGTGGACGTCGTGCTCGAGCGCGCCCCGGGGCAGCCGATCATGCTCGAGCTCCTCGCCATGGACGCCTTCCGCGGGGAGCGCTGGGAGGAGGCGGCGCAGCTCTTCGCGCGCGTGCTCCAGGCCGGAGAGGTGAACGATCCGGAACGGCAGCGCTTCCTCCTCGAGGGGCTCACGGTGGCCCGCGAGCGTGCCGGGCTGCCGCCGCTGCCCTTCGCCCGGGCCGACGGCGCGGCAGGAGGCGGGACCGAAGCGGAGGAGGGCGAGGCGTCCATCGCCGTGGAGGTCACCGTGCCGGAGGCGGTGCTCGCCGGACTTCCGGCCACGGCCCGCCTCTTCGTGCTGGCCCGGAATCCCGGCGGCGGCATGCCGCTCGCCGTCGAGCGGCACGAACCCGCGGCCCGGGTCCGCCTCGAGCTGACGGCCGCGGACGCCATGGGGCCTGCCGCTTCCCTCGCCTCCGCCGGCTCCGTGGAGGTCGTGGCCCGGCTCTCCCTCGCCGGCACCGCCACGCGGGGCGAGGGGGACCTCGAAGCCGTCGCCGGTCCCGTCCCGGCGGCCGCCGGGGCGCGGATCGCCTTCACGCTCGCCCCGGACGCGCCGGCGCCGCGGGTGGACCTGCCGGCCCGGGAGCCCGCCGCGACGGTCGCTGCCTCCGCGGAGCCGCCGGCATCGGCGCCGGAGGCGTCCGTCCGGGTGCTCGTGGAGCTCGCGCCGGAGCTCTCCGCTCCCGCGGACGCCACGGTCTACGTCTTCGCCCGGGCCGTCGGGGGCCCGCCCATGCCGCTCGCCGTGACCCGCCTCGAAGCGGCGGCGCTGCCGTCGGTGGTGACCCTCTCGGACGCCCAGGCCATGGTGCCCGGGCAGGGCCTCGGCAGCGTCCCGGAAGTCGAGCTCGTGGCCCGGGTGTCCGCCTCCGGGGACGTCCGCGGCGCCCCGGGGGACCTCGAGGGCCGCGCGGGCCCCGTGGATCCCCGCGCCACGGAGCGCGTGGTGCCGCTGCTCGTCGACCGGGTCCTCCCGTGACCGGCCTTTCGTAGTGCCGCTGTCACGATTCCGCTAGACTCTCGCGCCATTCGTCCCGCTGCACAGGCCGCGCGTCCGGAGCCTTCCGGGACGCGCTCCGGGGGAGTTCCACGACCGGTGGCACGTCGCTGATCCATGCGCCTCAAGTCGATCAAGCTTGCGGGCTTCAAGTCCTTCGTGGATCCCACGACGGTGCACTTCCCCGGGAACCTGACGGCCATCGTCGGGCCGAACGGCTGCGGCAAGTCCAACGTCATCGACGCCGTGCGCTGGGTCATGGGCGAGAGCTCGGCCAAGCAGCTGCGCGGCGAGTCCCTCACGGACGTGATCTTCAACGGCTCGAACAGCCGCAAGCCCACGGCCCAGGCGAGCATCGAGCTGATCTTCGACAACGCCGAGGGGCGCATCGGCGGCCAGTACGCGGCCTTCCCGGAGATCTCGATCCGGCGCCAGGTGACCCGCGACGGGCAGTCCGTCTACTCCATCAACAACGCCCGCGCCCGGCGCAAGGACATCCAGGACATCTTCCTCGGCACGGGCATGGGCCCGCGCAGCTACTCGATCATCGAGCAGGGCATGATCTCGAACCTCATCGAGGCCAAGCCCGAGGAGCTGCGCAACTACCTCGAGGAGGCGGCGGGCATCTCCCGCTACAAGGAGCGGCGCCGGGAGACCGAGAACCGCATCCGCCACACGAAGGACAACCTCGACCGCCTGAACGACCTCCGGGACGAGCTCGAGCGCCAGCTCGGGCGCCTCCAGCGCCAGGCGAAGGCGGCGGAGAAGTACAAGGAGTACAAGGCCGAGGAGCGGCGCCTGAAGGCGGAGCTCCTGGCCCTGCGCTGGCGGGCCCTGTCCGCGGAGATCGACGCGCACACGGCCACCGTCGACCGCCTCGAGCTGGACCGGGAGGCGGCGCTCACGCGGCGCCAGGCCCTGATCACCGAGATCGAGCGGGAGCGGGCGCGGCAGACCGAGGTCGCCGACGCGGTGGCCGGCGTGCAGAAGCGCTTCTACGAGCTCGGCGCCACGATCGCGCGCCTCGAGGAGAACCTCCGCGCCCGGGAGCAGCGCGGGCGTCAGCTCGAGGAGGACGCCCGGGCCGCCCGCGAGCGCCAGGACGAGGCCGCCCGCCACCTCGAGCTCGACGGCCGGCGCATCGAGGAACTCGAACTCGCCCTCGCCGACGCCGAGCCCGAGCAGGAGGCCGCCCGGGCCCGGGACGAGGCCGCCGGCGCGGCGCTGGACGAGGCCGAGGCGGCCATGGCCGCCTGGCAGCAGGAGTGGGACACCTTCACCCAGGCCGCGGCCGAACCGCGGCGCCGCGCCGAGGTCGAGGCCTCGCGCATCGCCCAGCTGGAGCAGTCCCTCGGGCGCCTGGGCCAGCGCCTGGAACGCCTCGAGGACGACGTCGCCGCCGCCGCGCCGGACGAGCACGCGGGCGACGTCGCGACCCTGGCCGCGCGCCTCGAGGAGATCGAGACGGCCATCGCCGCCGGCGAGGAGGAGGGCACGGCCCTCGGCGAGCGCCTCGCGGGGGCCCGCGTCGAGCTCGAGGAGGCCGAGCGGGCGGTCACGGAACTGCGCGGCGAGGGGCAGCAGCTCGCGGGACGCCGCGCGTCCCTCGAGGCCCTGCAGGAATCGGCCCTCGGTCGCACCGACGAGGCGGCCCGCGCCTGGCTCGCGGAGCGCGGCCTCGACCGCCGTCCGCGCCTCGGCGAGCGACTGCAGGTGCGCGCCGGCTGGGAAGCGGCGGTGGAGACCGTGCTCGGGAGCGCGCTCCAGGCCGTGGTGGTCGAGGTCCTCGATGCTCCGGCGGAGGCCGCCCAGGCCCTCGACGACGCCGAACTCACGCTCTTCGAGGCGAGCCGCGGCGCGTCCGCCGACCGGGCGCCGGATCCGTACGGACGCCAGCCCCTCGCCGCCCTCGTGAGCGGCGACGACGACCTCGCCTCGCTCCTCGCCGGCGTCTTCGCCGCCGAGAACCTCGCCGAGGCCCTGACCCTGCGCGACCGGCTCGGCCCCGGCGAGTCCATCGTCACCCGCGACGGCATCCGCCTCGGGCGGCGCTGGATGCGCCTGGCCCGCGGCGACGCCGCCGGCCGCGGCGTGCTGCGTCGGGCCCAGGAGCTCGAGGAACTCACGGCGGCGCTCGAGGCGAACGGCGCGCGCGTGGAGGAGCACGAGGGGCGGGTGCTCCGGCTGCGGGAGACGCTCACGGAACTCGAGGGCGCACGCCAGCGCACCCAGGATCGCCTCGCCGAGCTGAACCGCGAGCACGGCACCGTGCGCGCCGAGCGCAGCGCGCTCCAGGCCCGCATGGAGGAGGCGAGCGCCCGGCGCCTGCGCCTCGACCGGGAGCGCGCCGAGCTCGAGGAGCAGATCGCCCACGAGCGGGAGCAGCTCGAGGCGGCACGCCTGGCGCGCGAGGAGGCCGAGGCCGCGACCGAGGAAATGGAACACCGGCGCGGTGAACTCCAGGCGCGCCGCGAGGGGCTGCGCACGCGCCTCGACGAGGCCCGGGACGCCGCCCGCCGCAGCCGCGACGCGGCCCACGAGCTCGACCTGCGGCGCCAGAACCTCGCCAACCAGCTCGAATCCACGCGCACGGCGCGCGAGCGCCTCGAGGCCCAGCGCCGCGAGCTCCTGGAGCGGCTCGCCCAGCTCGACGAGGCCCTCGCCGAGCAGCGCGAGCCGCTCACGGAGATGCGCGCGGAGCTCGAGACGGAACTCGCGGCGCGGGTCACGGTCGAGCAGGAACTCGCAGGCGCCCGGGCGCGCCTCGGCGAGGTGGAGGACGGCCTGCGCACCCGTGAACGGGAGCGCAGCGCCGCCGACGAGGCCGTGCAGCGGGCCCAGGCGTCCCTCGAGACGGCGCGCATGGAGCGCCAGGCCGTGGAGGTCCGGCGCAGGACCGTCGAGGAGCAGCTCGCGGAGGACGGTCAGGCGCCGGAGGCGGTGCTCGAGGCCCTCGCGGAGGACGCGACCGAGCAGACCTGGCAGCAGGAGCTCGAGCGCCTCGACGCGCGCATCCAGCGCCTCGGGCCCATCAACCTCGCGGCGATCGAGGAGTACGAGCGCGAATCGGAGCGCAAGCAGTACCTCGACGCGCAGCACGGCGACCTCACGGAGGCCCTCGAGACCCTCGAGGAGGCGATCCGCAAGATCGACCGGGAGACGCGGGCGCGCTTCCGGGAGACCTTCGACCAGGTCAACTCCGGGCTCCAGACGCTGTTTCCCAAGGTCTTCGGCGGCGGGCACGCCTACCTGGAGCTCACCGGGGACGACCTGCTCGACACGGGCGTGGCCATCATGGCGCGGCCCCCGGGCAAGCGGAACGCGTCCATCCACCTGCTCTCCGGCGGGGAGAAGGCGCTCACGGCCATCGCGCTCGTGTTCGCGATCTTCCAGCTCAATCCGGCACCCTTCTGCATGCTGGACGAGGTGGACGCACCGCTGGACGATGCGAACGTGGGTCGCTTCTGTCGCATGGTCACCGAGATGTCGAAGGACGTGCAGTTCATCTACATCACGCACAACAAGATCTCGATGGAGATGGGCGAGCACCTCATGGGCGTGACCATGCAGGAGCCCGGCGTCTCGCGCCTCGTCTCCGTGGACGTGGAACAGGCGGCCGCCATGGCGGTCGGATGAGCAGGGATCGGGCAGGACGATCCTCCGGCTGAGACGGGAGGGCGTGATGGAGTTCGGGAT
>JAZBPF010000281.1:0-2038 GCA_036351515.1 Pseudomonadales bacterium
ACGTGGCGCTGCGTCGGCGTCCAGCCCGGGCCGCCGAACTCCTTCGGCCAGGTGGGCGCCGCCCAGCCCTTCTCCTCGTGGAGGATGCGCTGCCAGCGCAGGGCCACGTCGCGGTCGGCGAACACGGTGGTCTGCCGGCGGGCGGCGGCCTTCAGGTCCTCCGTCAGGTGCTCGGCGAGGAAGGCACGCACCTCCTCGCGGAACGCCTCGTCCGCCGCATCGAAGCGCAGGTCCAGCGCCATGACGACTCTCCCTCCCGCTTTCCGTCTAGCCTGCCACAGCCCTGTCCCCGTCGGGGACGAAGCCGGATACTGGCGCGGCCTGCACCGGGGAGGAGCGCCATGGACCAGGACTTCGCGGGCCGCACGGCCGTCGTCACCGGCGGCGCGAGCGGCATCGGGGCCGCGTGCTGCGCGCGCCTCGCGGCCGGGGGCGCCCGGGTGCTGGTGATCGATCTCGACGCCGAGGCGGCCGCGCGGGCGGCCGAAGGGCTCGGTGCGGGCCACGAGGCCGCCGCCTGCGACGTCGCCGACGCGGAGGCCCTGCGCCGCTGCATCGACGAGGCCGCTCGCCGCTGGGGGCGCCTCGACGTGCTCGTGAACAACGCCGGCATCGGCTCCTTCGGGCGCACGCCGGAGCTCGATCCGGCCGCCTGGCGGCGCGTGATCGCGGTGGACCTCGACGGCGTGTTCCACGGCTGCCGCGCGGCCCTTCCCCATCTCGTGGCGAGCGGCGGCGGCGCCATCGTCAACGTCGCCTCCCTCTCGGGGCTCGCCGGGGACTACGGCTTCGCGGCCTACAGCGCGGCGAAGGCCGGGGTGATCAACTACACGCGCACCCTCGCCCTCGATCACGGCCGCGAGGGCGTGCGCGCGAACGCCGTCTGCCCGGGCGTCATCGAGACCCCGCTCCTCGGCCCCATGGCCCGCTCCGAGGCGCTGCGCGCCGAGTGGCGCGCGGGCCTGCCCCTCGGGCGCTTCGGGCGCCCGGAGGAGGTGGCGGCGGTGGTCGCCTTCCTCGCCTCCGACGCCGCGAGCTACGTGACCGGCCACGCGATGGTCGTCGACGGCGGCCGCCACGCCGCCACGGGCCAGCCGAACTTCAACGAATGGTTCCCCCGCCTCGCCGCGGAGGGCGCCTTCGATCCACCGGATGGCGCCTGAGCGCCGCCCGGGCCACGACGCAACGAGAAAGGGAGAGACCTCATGGCGAACGCGACGCTCGCGGACTGGCGCGTGCTCATCACCGGCGGCGGCAGCGGGATCGGCCTCGGCTGCGCCCGGCGCTTCCTCGCGGACGGCGCCACGGTGACGCTCATGGGCCGGACCCGGGAGCGCCTCGAGGCCGCCGCCGCGACGCTCGACGCGCCGGACCGCGTGCGCCTGGCCGTGGGCGACGTGGCCGAGGAAGCCGACGTGGCCGCCGCCGTCGCGACCGCGAGCGACGACGGCGCGCGCCTCGACGTCGCCGTCGCGAGCGCCGGCACCGGCGGCCTCGCCCCGATCGTCGCCCAGCCCCTGGACGACTTCGAGCGCGTGCTGCACACGAACCTGCGCGGCACCTTCCTCACGCTCAAGCACGCGGGCGCGGCCATCGCGCGGAGCGGCGGCGGCGCGCTGTGCGCCATCTCCTCCATCGCCGGCCTGCGCACGCACCGCTTCGGCGGCGCCTACTGCGCGAGCAAGGCGGCCATCGACATGCTGATCCAGAACACCGCCGACGAACTCGGCGTGGCCGGCGTGCGCTGCAACTCGGTCCTGCCGGGGCTCGTGGAGACGGAGCTCTCGCAGGCGCTGCAGGACGATCCGGAGATCCTCGAGGACTATCTCGACTGCATGCCGATCCGCCGCACGGGCACCACGGAGGACATCGCCGAGGCCGTCCGCTTCCTCTGCGGCCCCGAGGCGGGCTGGATCACCGGCGTGCTCCTCTCCGTGGACGGCGGTCAGCACCTGCGCCGCGGGCCGAACTGGGAGAAGTTCGCGCGCCTGGGCTTCGGCGACGACGCCGTGGCCGGCCGACCGAAGGGCTGAAGCGC
>JAZBPF010000282.1:0-3112 GCA_036351515.1 Pseudomonadales bacterium
CCAGCGCGGGAGCCAGAAGTGCCGACGCCCGAGGAGCATCTGCACGCTCACGAGGCAGACCAGGAGTGCCATGAGCGTCGGAAAGGAGGGGATCCCGCTGAGCGGCGAGACGAGCAGGAGACCCACGAGCAGGAGCACCGGTGCGAAGGAGCGGCGACCGACCGCCTCCATGAGCTCGCCGACGCTCACCTCGGCGCCGTCCGCCTCCACGGCGGCCCGGAGCTGGTCGAGCAGCTCACCCAGGCTGCCGATCCGCGGCTCGCTCACGGGGCCGTCCCCATCGCCCTTCCGGGGGTGCCGCGACCCGGCGCGACGCGCCTCCTGCGCGGGTCCGTCAGTCCGACCGATCCTCGCCACCTTTGGCCGGCGGGACGATCAGTGCGAGCAGCTGCCGGCGGAGCTCCGGGCTCGCGCCGACCACGGTCCCCGCGACGAGCGCGAGCATCGTCGCCTCCCGGGCGTTCAGGCGCGAGGCGCCGGCGAGCTCGAGGGCGAGTTCCAGGGCCTCGGCGTGCGCCGAGCCGCCGGTGGCCTCCTCCGCCCCGCGCTTTTTGTCGCGCTCCTGCGCGCGAGCGGGCTCGGCCCGCCGGGGCGTGCGCGCCACGAGGGCGAGCCCGAGCGCGCGCACGAGGAGCGATGCGGCGGTGAGCAGGGCGGCGGCCCAGGCCGGCAGTTGCGTCGCCAGCAGGAGATGGACGCCGGCGACGCCGAAGCCCAGGGCCAGCAGGCAGAGCACCATGACCCCCAGGGCCAGGGCGCCGGTGAGCAGCAGTTCCCGGATCGTGTTCTGCACGTCGAACGGCGCGGGCTCCGGTGCGGGTGGCGCGGCGCGGGCCTGCGCCGGTCGCCTCGCCGGAGCGCGCGCCCCTCAGCTGCGTCGCTGGTTCAGGAGCATGCCGGCCAGGAGCCCCGTGCCGAAGGCCGTGAGCACGCTGGTCGCGGGTCGCTCGTCGATGCGGTGGCCGACCCGCTCGAGCACGTCCTCGCCCTGCTGCCGCAGCGCCTCGCCCTGGTCGCGCATGCGACGGTAGGCGGCCTCTCCCTTCTGCTCGCCCGCCGTGCGGACGGCGTCGGAGAGCCCGACGATGTCGCGGCGCAGGGCCGAGAGGTCCTGTTTCACCGCCTCGAGTTCCTTCGTGAGCTCGTCGTTGGAAGCCATGACGATCCTCCTTCGCCGGAGCGCGAATGAACGATCACCGTAACGAAGGCGTCGGGGCCCTGGCCAATCGGCCTCCCGTCACCGCCGAGCCCGCCGGGAGGGCTCGGCGGCCGGACGGCTCAGGCCCGGGAGGGCGCGGGGTCGCCGCCGCCCGCAGCCGTCTCGGCGTGCGCGTCGAGATCGGGCACGGTCGCCGCGTGGGCGAGCTCCGCGTCGAGGGTCTTCGCGGCGGCCGCCCGGGGCTTCGAGAAGCGCGCGACGCCGAGGTAGACGACGGGGGTCAGGTAGAGCGTGAACAGGGCCGCGAGCCCGAGGCCGCCGAAGACCACCCAGCCGATGGCGTTGCGTGCCTCGGCGCCGGGGCCCGTGGACAGGATCAGCGGCAGGGCGCCGAAGACCGTGGAGACGAGGGTCATCGCCACGGGTCGCAGACGCACGCGGGCGCTGGTGGCGATGGCCTCGCGCACGGACGCGCCCTCGTCCCGGAGCTGGTCGGCGAACTCCACGAGGAGGATGCCGTTCTTCGCGATGAGGCCGATGAGCATCACCAGGCCCACCTGGGAGTAGATGTTCAGGGAGGTCCCGGTCAGGAACAGGGCGAGCACCGCCGCGGCGAGGCCGAAGGGCACGATGGTCATGACCACCACGGCGCTCGCCAGGCTCTCGAACTGGGCCACGAGCACGAGGAACACCACGAGCAGCGCGAAGCCGTAGGTGAGCAGCGTGTCCCGGTTCGACTCCTCGAGGGTCGCGGCCTCGCCCTTCGTGAGCACGTCGATGTCCGGCGGCAGCACCTGCCGCGCCAGGGCGCGCATCTCGTCCACGACGGTCTGCAGGGGTACCCCCTGCACCACGTCCACGTCCACCTCGATGGCGCGCCGCTGGGCCTGGCGGTCGAGCTGGCCGGCGACGCCTTCCTCGACCAGGTCCACGACGCTCGAGAGCGGCACCAGGGAGCCGGTCCCGGCGCGCACGTAGAGGTTCACGAGATCGCTCGGATCGTCGATGGCGCCGGCACCGGCCTCGAGGATGATCGGGATCGACTCGTCGCCGACGCTGAGGTCCACGACGTCGAGGCCGTCGATCATGGCCCGGAGCGTCTGCGCGAGGTCCTGCAGGGGGATGTCGAGGTCCGAGGCCCGCCGCCGGTCCACGCGCACGGAGAGCTGGGGCTGCGTGGGCTGGTAGGAGATCCGCGGGGTGCGCACGGTGGTGAGTTCGCGCTCGATCGCCGCGGCGTAGTCCTGCGCCGCCGCGTAGATCTCGTCGTAGTCGTTGCCCGTGAGCGCGACCCGGAGGCCGCCGGAGGCGCCGCGGATGTTCAGGCTGTTGGAGCTGAAGACGCGGGCCCCGGCGCCCGGGAGGCTCGCGAGGATCGGCGCGATCTCCGCGGCGATCTCCTGCTGGCTGCGCGCGCGCTCCTCCCAGGGCACCAGCGGCGCGCTGAGGAACACCACGTTGGGATCGAAGCGGCCCACCACCGTGTAGAGCGAGGCGATCTCCCCGCGCTCGAGGAGCGGCAGCAGCACGTCCTCGATGCGGTCGGCCTGACGCTCCGTGTAGGACAGTCCCACGCCGTCCGGGCCGCGCGCGAAGACGTTGAGCTGACCGCGGTCCTCCGACGGCAGCAGTTCCTGGTCGAGCCGGCCGTAGAGCGCACCGGCGCCGCCGGCGGCCGCGACGCAGACGAGCAGCGCGAGCCAGGGGTGGGCGAGGACGCCGCCGAGGGAGCGGGCGTAGAGGTTCTGGAGCGCTGCGCCGAGGCCGGCGAGGCGCCCGTTCGTCTCGCCCTCCGCATCGGGCAGCCGCGCCATGGCCGCGGGCACGAGGGAGAGGGCGACGAAGGAGGAGATCGCCACGGCGACGGCGAGCACGAAGCCGAACTCCCGGAACAGGCGTCCGGCGGTGCCCGGCAGGAAGGCGATGGGCACGAACACGGCCACGAGCACCGCC
>JAZBPF010000283.1:0-7639 GCA_036351515.1 Pseudomonadales bacterium
GCGACGTCCGGTCGTCGACCCGCGGGGCCCGCCCCGTCGCGCGCCGCGAGGGGCCGGAATGGCAGATCGGCAGCCTGCTATGATCGCCGCCCATGCTCGCCTACCCCGACATCGATCCGGTCGCCCTCGACCTGGGTCCCCTCGAGATCCGCTGGTACGGCATCGCCTACCTGGCCGCCTTCGCCTGCGCCTGGCTGTTCGGCATCCGCCGCGCCGCGCGCCCCGGCAGCGATTGGGACCGCGACCAGGTGGCGGATCTCGTGTTCTACGGGGCCCTCGGCGTCGTGCTCGGGGGGCGCGTCGGCTACGTGCTCTTCTACCAGTTCGACCGCTTCCTCTCCGACCCGCTCTATCTCTTCGCGATCCGCGAGGGGGGCATGTCCTTCCACGGGGGCCTGCTCGGCGTCACGCTCGCCGGCGTCTGGTTCGCCCGGAAGACCCGGCGCGGCGTCCTCGCGGTCGCGGATTTCACGGCCCCGCTGATCCCCATCGGCCTCGGCCTCGGCCGCCTCGGCAACTTCGCCAACGGCGAGCTGCCCGGTCGGGTGACGGACGTGCCCTGGGCCTTCGTGTGGCCCGGCGAGGTGGTGGGCCGGCATCCGTCGTCCCTCTACCAGGCCTTCACGGAGGGGGTGGTCCTGTTCCTCGTCGTCGCCTGGTTCAGCCGCGTACCGCGGCCGGAGGGCTCGGTCTGTGGCCTGTTCCTTCTCGCCTACGGCGTGCTGCGCTTCTGCACGGAGTTCTTCCGGGCGCCGGATGCGCACCTCGGCTTCGTGGCCTTCGGCTGGCTGACCATGGGCCAGCTGCTCTGCGTGCCGATGATCCTCGCCGGCCTCGCCCTTATGATCTTCGCCTGGCGGCGCGACGGCGGGGTCACGCACGCGTCGCGCAGCTGACCGGGGAGCCGCCATGCGCGCCTACCACGACCTTCTCCGCGAAGTCCGCGAGCACGGGACCTGGCGCGACGACCGCACGGGCACGGGCACCTGGTCCCTCTTCGGTCGGCAGCTGCGCTTCGACCTCTCCGAGGGCTTCCCCCTGGTCACCACGAAGAAGGTGTTCCTGAAGGGGATCGTCCACGAACTGCTCTGGTTCCTCGCCGGCGACACGAACGTGCGCTACCTGCAGGAGCACGGGGTGCGAATCTGGGACGAATGGGCGGACGAGGACGGCGAGCTCGGGCCCGTCTACGGCGCCCAGTGGCGCTCCTGGCCGGCGCCGGACGGCGGCACCATCGACCAGATGGCGAAGGTGGTGGAGGCGATCCGGACGAACCCGACCTCCCGGCGCCACATCGTCAGCGCCTGGAATCCGGCGCAGGTGGACGCCATGGCGCTGCCGCCGTGCCACAGCCTGTTCCAGTTCTACGTCGCCGACGGCCGCCTCTCCTGCCAGCTCTACCAGCGCAGCGCCGACCTGTTCCTCGGCGTGCCCTTCAACATCGCGAGCTACGCGCTGCTCACGATGATGGTCGCGCAGGTGACGGACCTCGAACCCGGCGACTTCGTGCACACCTTCGGCGACGTGCACCTCTACGGGAACCACGCCGAGCAGGCGGACCTCCAGCTCACGCGCGAGCCTTATCCGCTGCCGCACATGTGGCTGAACCCGGAGGTGCGTGACCTCTTCGCGTTCCGCTACGAGGACTTCCGCCTCGAGGGCTACCGCTGCCATCCCGCGATCCCGGCGCCGATCGCCGTCTGATGGCGGACGCCGACGAGGACTTTCCGGAGCCCCGCCTCGCCCTGATCTGGGCCATGAGCGAGAACCGCGTGATCGGTCGCGGGGGGACCCTGCCCTGGCGCCTGCCGGGGGAGCTCCGCTACTTCCGCGCCGTGACCCTCGGCAAGCCCGTGCTCATGGGGCGGAAGACCTTCGCGTCGCTCCCCAAGCCCCTGCCCGGGCGCACGAACATCGTCGTCACCCGCGATCGGAGCTTCACCGCGGATCCGCGCGTGAAGGTGGTCCACGACCTCGACGCGGCCCTCGAGGCCGGCCGCGCCCAGGCGCTCGTGGACGGCGTCGACGAGCTCATGGTGATCGGCGGCGCCGAGCTCTACGCCGCGGCGCTGCCCCGGGCGGACCGGCTCTATCTCACGCTCGTGCACGCGGAGGTCGAGGGCGACACCTTCTTCCCGGAGTACGACGAGACCGCCTTCGAGGAACGGCGGCGCCTGCACGTCCCCGCCGACGGGGAGGACGTGTTCGACTACTCCCTCGTGCTCCTCGAACGGCGCCGGCCCGAGGACGACGCGGGCCCGTGAACGCCGCCCTGGGGCCGGAGCAGGACCTCGCCCTCTGGGGCGTGCTCCTCGGCCTCGCCGCCTTCGGCCTCTGGTCCGAGCGGCGGTCCTGGGGGCGCCGCTTCTCCGCCGTGCTGGTGGTCATCACCGCGGCGATCGTCTTGTCGAACCTGCGCCTGATCCCGACCGCGTCGCCCGTCTACGACACGGTCTGGGACCGGATCGTCCCGCTCGCCATCGCGCTGCTCCTGCTGCAGGCGGACCTGCGTCGCATCCTGCGCGACGCCGGCGGCACGCTCGTCGCGTTCGCCCTCGGCGCCGGCACGGTGCTCGCCGGAACGCTGGTGGGCTTCGCGCTCCTGGAGCTCGGGCCCGACGGCGCGGATCTCGCGGGCGTCTTCGCGGCCACCTACGTGGGCGGCTCCCTGAACTTCGCCGCCGTCGCCGAGGCCACGGGGGTGCGCGACGGCGGGCTCCTCGCCGCCGCCGTGGCGGCCGACAACGTGATCACGAACCTGCACTTCCTCGCCCTGGTGCTCGTCGCCGGCGCCGGAGCCGCCGCGCCCGCGCCGGAGCCGGCTCGCCATCGGCTGGAGGCCCTGGACCTCCCCGGGCTGCTCGCGGGGCTCGCGATCGCCTGTGCCCTGACCGCCCTCGGGGAGGGGCTGGCCACGGCGCTCGGGGCGCCGCAGTACGCGATCCTGCTGATCACCGGCGGGGCGGTCGCGCTCGGCACGTTCGCGCCGACGACCATGGCGCGGTGCACCGGCGTCACGGAGGTCGGCAACGTGCTGCTGCTCGTGTTCCTCGCGAGCATCGGCGCGACCGCCGACCTGCGCGTGCTCGTGGAGCGGGCGCCGGTGCTGTTCGCCTTCGCGCTCGTGATCGTGACCGTGCACCTCGCGGGCCTGCTGCTCCTCGGGCGCGTGCTGCGCCGGCCCGTCCCGGAGCTGCTCGTCGCCTCCGCCGCGTGCATCGGCGGCCCGGCGAGCGGCGCCGCCCTCGCCGGCGCGCGGGGCTGGCCGCAGCTCGCCACGCCGGCGGTCCTCGCCGGTTCCCTCGGCTACGCGGTGGGCTCGTTCCTCGGCATCGCCCTCGCCGGTGTCCTGGCGTCCTGAGCAGCCGCGCCCGCCTCACGACGCCCGTGGGAAGCCGACGGAGTCGGCGATCGTCGGGGCGCGTGGCGTCTCGTTCACGCGATCGCGCACTGCGTGCGCTTCCCACGACTTCCGCGAAGCCTGTGGGAGCCGACTTCAGGCGCGACGGCTTCGATCGAGCGCAGTCGTCGCCGCTGAAGCGCGCTCCCACGGGGCGCGGTGGCTTCCCGCCGTGGGAGCCGACTTCAGTCGCGACAGCAGCGGCGGTCGTGGTCGTCGCCCGGCCCGCCGGAGCGGCGGAAGCGGGTGCTCGCAGGCGGCTCAGCGAAATCGTCAGGGGACGGTGATCGGCGCGCCCGGTCCGAGGGGCAGGTCGAGGAGCACCCAGCCCGTGAGCAGGGCGGCCCAGGCGAGGAGCAGCGCGAGGGAGTAGGGAAGCATGGTCGCGATGATCGTGCCGATGCCCGCGCGGCGGTCGTACTGCTGCACGAAGGCGACCACGAGGGCGAAGTAGGGCATGAGCGGCGTCACGATGTTCGTGACCGAGTCGCCCACGCGATAGGCCATCTGCGTGGCCTCCGGCGTGATGCCGAGCAGGTAGAGCATGGGCACGAACACCGGCGCCATGATCGCCCACTTCGCCGAGGCGCTGCCGATCACCAGGTTCACGCTCGCGGCGACGAGGATGAAGGCGAGGAGCAGCGGCAGCGTGCCGAGATCCAGGGCGCGCAGGAGCTCCGAGCCACCGATGGCCGTGATCACGCCGAGGCGCGTCCAGCCGAACCAGGCCACGAACTGCGCGGCGAAGAACATGAGCACGAGGTAGGCGGCCATGGTGCCCATGGTCGCCTCCATGCCCTCGATCACGTCGGCCCCGGAGCGGAAGGTCCCCGCGCGGCGGCCGTAGGCGATGCCCGCGAGTGCCGCCCAGAGCGCGACCACGACCACGATCCCGGAGATGAAGGGCGAGCGCAGCACGCTCCCGGTCTCCGGGTCCCGGAGCACCCCCTCCTCGGGCAGCAGCGCGGCGAGGAGCAGGCCGAGGAACACGACGGTGACGAGGGCCGCCGCGCGCAGGCCGCGCCGCTCCTCGTCGGCGATCTCCCGCGAGGGCTCCGCCTCCTCGTCGCCCCCGCGGTAGGTCCCGAGGCGCGGCTCCGTGATCCGTTCCGTGACGACCGTGCCCACGGCGGCGATCAGGAAGGTCGAGACGAGGATGAACCACCAGTTGCCGGCGGCGGTGACCTCCCAGGCCGGGTCCACGAGGCGTACGGCCTCCGTGGACAGGCCCGCGAGGATCGCGTCCAGGGGGCCGATGAGCAGGTTCGCGGAGAAGCCCGCGGACACGCCCGCGAAGGCCGCGGCGATGCCCGCCACGGGATGGCGCCCGGCGGCGCGGAACACGAGGGCGGCGAGGGGGATGAGCACCACGTAGCCGGAGTCGGCGGCGAGGGAGGAGAGCACGCCGGCGAGCACGACGAAGAAGGAGAGGAGGCGCTCCGGGGCGGCGAGCACCACGCGCCGCAGCACCGCGTCGAGGAGCCCGGCGCGCTCGGCGACTCCGATCCCGAGCATGGCCACGAGCACGGTGCCGAGGGGGGCGAAGCCCGTGAAGTTGCCCACGGTCCCGGCGAGCATGCGCCGCAGGCCCTCGCCGGAGAGCAGGTTCACGGCCTCGATGCGCTCGCCGGTCACGGGATGCACGGCGGACACGCCGGCGAGGGCCGCCAGCGCCGAGAGCACGAGCACGAGCCCGGCGAGGAGCGCGAACAGGAGCGCCGGGTGCGGCAGCCGGTTGCCCAGCACCTCGATCCCGTTCAGGATGCGCCCGAGTCGTCCCGGAGCCGCCGTGGCCAGATCGTTCCGTTCCTCGTCCGCCATCGTGCCCGGCTCCCCGTCGTCGGTCTTTCGTCCGGCGATGCATCCTGACCGCCCCCCGCCTCCCCGGGCAAGCGAACGCACGCCGTGACCGCGCGCCGCGGTCGCATCGGGATCCTCGCGAATCCCATGGCGGGGCGGGACGTGCGCCGCCTCGCGGCACGCGCGGCGGAGGTCACGCACCAGGCGAAGCGCGACATGGTCGCCCGCATCGCCGCCGGCGCCGACGCCGCCGGCGTCGAGGCGATCGTGGTGCACGACGAACCCTTCCGCATCTCCACCGGGGCCGTCGAGGCCATGGAGCTCGGCGCGCGCGTCGACGTGGTGCGCCGCGAAGGCCCCCTCACCCACGGCGGCGCCGACACGATCGCCGCCGTGCAGGCCATGCGGGAGCGCGGCGTCACCGTGCTCGTGGTGCTCGGCGGTGACGGTACCAACCGCATGGTCGCCCAGGCCTGGCCGGACGCCGTGCTCGTCCCCGTGTCCACGGGGACCAACAACGTCTTCCCGATCCTCGTCGAGCCGACCCTCGCCGGCGCCGCCGCGGGCCTCCTCGCCTCGGGGCGCGTGCCCGTGGCGGCCCACGCGCGGCGGGCGAAGCTCATCCGCGTGCGTCCCTACGAGGGGGACGCGACCCTCGCGCTCATCGACGCCGTGCTCCTGCGCCACGACCACCGGGGCAACCTGCTGCCGGTGGACCCGGACCGCATCGACCGGATCCTGCTCACGGTGGCCTCGCCGGCGGCCGTGGGCATGTCGCCCATCGGCGGCTTCATGGCACCGGTCTCCGCCGCCGAGGACGGCGGCGTGCTCGTGACCTGCAACCGCGGTGCGGGGGACCGGCGCATCACCGTCCCCATCTCCCCGGGGCTCTACCGCCCGGTGCACGTCACGGAGGCGCACCGCGTCGCGAGCGCCGTGACCCTGCTCTTCGAGGGCCCCGGCGTCATCGCCCTGGACGGGGACCGGGAGGTCAAGCTCGGTGTCCGCGAGCGCGCCCGCCTCCACGTGGAGCGCTCCGGGCCCCGCGTCGTGGACGTCTCCGGCGTGCTCCGCTACGCGGCGGCGGAGGGCCTCTTCGGCTGAGTCCGCGAAGGACGCATCCGCCTGCGCACGCGCGTCTGCTCACGCGCGTCTGCTCTTGCCCTCCGATCAGCGCCGCCCGCGGAAGCGGCTCCGAGCGCGTCGTCCGTGGCGGAACCAGCGGTCGCTCGCCCCCGCGAGCGCCCTCGCTTTCGAAGCAGCCGCCTCGTCTCGCTCGGTCCGCCGGCGCTGGTCCGCAGGCGGCGCGGATCGGACCGCTCGCGAGGCGCCCGAAGCTCTCACGGACCCCGAGGCGTCCGCGCCCCCCGCGGGATGTCGGAGCGGTCGGCCGCCGGTACACTCTGCGCCCGCAGGGGCCGGCCCCACCGGTTCCGTCGACCTGCCGGGGGGAGGTCCCATGATCGTCAAGCCGCGCGTCCGCGGGTTCATCTGCACCACCGCGCATCCCGTGGGCTGCGCGGCCCACGTCGCCGGCCAGGTGCGCCATGTCGCGGGCCGGCCGGCGCTCGCCGGCGGGCCCCGCAATGCCCTAGTGATCGGCTGCTCCGCCGGCTACGGTCTCGCCTCGCGGATCTCCGCGGCCTTCGGCGCCGGCGCGGCCACCCTCGGCGTGTCCTTCGAGAAGGCGCCCACGGAGAAGAAGACCGCGACCGCCGGCTGGTACAACAACCGCGCCTTCGAGGCGGAGGCCGCGCGCGCGGGCCGCTGGGCGCGCACGCTCGACGGCGACGCCTTCTCCGACGAGCTCAAGGCCGAGGCGATCGAGACGATCCGCCGCGAGATGGGTCCCATCGACCTCGTCGTCTACAGCCTCGCCTCGCCCGTGCGCCGCGATCCGGAGACCGGCGAGACCTGGCGCAGCGCCATCAAGCCCATCGGCGAGACCTTCCACGTGAAGACCCTCGACGTGGACCGCGCGCTCGTCCACGAGGTGGATCTCGAGCCGGCCACGGACGAGGAGATCGCCGCCACCGTGAAGGTCATGGGCGGCGAGGACTGGGAGCGCTGGATGACGCAGCTCGCGGGCGCCGGCGTGCTCGCGCCGGACTGCCGCACCGTCGCCTACACCTACATCGGCAGCGAACTCACCTGGCCGATCTACTGGCACGCGACCCTCGGCAAGGCGAAGGAGGACCTCGACCGTGCCGCGCGGGAGATCCAGGAGCAGCTCGCGCCGGGCGGGGGCGCTGCGCACGTCGCCGTGCTCAAGGCCGTGGTCACCCAGGCGAGCGCAGCGATCCCCGTCGTGCCCCTCTACGCGTCGATCCTGTTCCGGGTCATGAAGGAGCAGGGCGTGCACGAGGAGGTGGTCGAGCACGTGCAGCGCCTCTTCGAGACGCAGCTCTACGGCGCCGGGGACCTGCGCCTGGACGACGC
>JAZBPF010000284.1:0-10349 GCA_036351515.1 Pseudomonadales bacterium
CATCCCGATCATCATGCTCTCGGCCCAGGGCGAGGACGTGGACCGCATCGTCGGCCTGGAGATCGGCGCCGACGACTACCTCGGCAAGCCCTTCAACCCGCGTGAACTGCTGGCCCGCATCCGCGCCGTGCTCCGCCGCGCGGGGCTCCGCGAGGGGGGCGAACCGGAGCGGCGCCAGCGCCGCTTCGGACCCTTCCTCCTCGACCTCGACGCCCATCGCCTCACCCGCGACGGCGAGGAGATCGGGCTCACCTCGGGAGAGTTCGACCTGCTCGTGGTCCTCTCGGACCATCCGAACCGCGTCCTCGACCGGGATCGGATCCTCGATCTCCTCACCGGGGCCGAGCGCTCCCCCTACGACCGTTCCATCGACGTGCGCGTCACGCGCCTGCGCAGCAAGATCGAGCCCGACGCCTCCCGGCCGGTCTACATCCGGACCGTGTGGGGCAAGGGCTACATGTTCTGCCCCGACGCCGGGGACTGACCCGTGCGGCCGGGCTCGCTCCTGCTGCGCACCAGCCTCACGCTGGGCGTGAGCGCCATCGCCATCGCGGTCGTCTCGATCCTCGCCCTCGACCGCTTCGTCACCACGCCGCTGGCCGAGCAGTCCGCGGACGACCAGGCGGCGCTCCTCGTGCTCTCGGCGCAGACCTGGGTGGAGCTGCCGCCCCCCGCACGCCCCTACTTCGAGCTCGAGCTCGTGGAGAGCCACGGACTCGTGATCTCGCCGGAGGTGCGCCCGCTCGAGCCGGTGGACGAGGAGGCGTGGATGGCGCAGCTGCACGAGAAGCTCGACGCCCGCCTCGGCGAGCACGCGGAGCTGCTCGAGGGCGACGACCTCATCTGGGCCCAGATCCCCATGGGCGGCTTCGAGCTGCAGATCGGCTTCTCGCCGGAACGGCGTGACGTGGAGCCCCTGTCCGTGGCGCTCGTGATCTTCGGCGCCGGCGCCGCGATCGTGCTCGCGGCCTCGCTCCTCATCGTCCAGCGCATCACCCGGCCGCTCGACGCCGTGGCCGAATCGGCCCGGCGCTTCCGCGGGGCCAGCTACCTGGAGCCGCTGCCGGAGACCGGGCCGAAGGAACTCGTCACCCTCGCGCAGAGCTTCAACACCATGGCGCAGGAGATCTCCGCGCTCATCGCCAACCGCACCACGCTCCTCGCCGGCATCTCCCACGACCTGCGCACGCCCCTCGCCCGCATGCGCCTCGCCGTGGAACTGCTTCCGGAGGACACGGATCCGAAGCTGGTGGCGCGCTTCTCGCGGAACCTCGACGACATGGAGGCGCTGCTCGCGACGACGCTCCAGTTCGCCCGCGGGCTGTCCCTCGAGGACGTCGCGGAGATCGACCTCGGCCCCTTCCTGCGCGACCTCGTCGCGCACGCCGAGGATCCGGCCCCGGAGCTCGAGTGGCAGGGCCCCGAGTCCCCGCGCGTGCGGGTGGACGCGGGGGCCCTGCGCCGGGTGCTCGAGAACCTGCTCGCGAATGCGCGCCTCTACGCCTCGGGGGAGCGCTCCGTGCGGGTGCGGGTGAAGGAGAAGAAGGTGCTGATCGAGGTGCTCGATCGCGGCCCGGGAATCCCGGAAGAGGAGCGCACGCGCATCTTCCAGCCGTTCTATCGGCTCGAGCGGTCCCGCAACCAGGGCACGGGCGGCAGCGGTCTCGGGCTGGCCATCGTCAAGCAGCTCTGCGAGGCCCAGGGGTGGACGATCCAGGCCTCGGAGCGGCCCGGCGGTGGCGCCGTGTTCACGCTGGCGGTGCCCCGCATGCCGGAGCCGGCGTCCTGAAACAACCCGTTACGAAAAAACCGGCGGGGGAAATCGTGGGGTAACCGGGGGCGCGCAGAATGCAAGGCGTGGTCACTCCCCGGAGTGGCTGCTCCCCTGGACGAAGTGACTCGGCATCGTCCTCGTCGGGGAACCGTCGAGGAACAGAGACCGACGGCCCGCCACCCGGAAGGATGGCGGGCCTTTTTTTCGGTCATTCCTTTCCCGGTCAGACAGCGGTGTTGTGCAGATGCACGTCCCGCTGCGGGAAGGGGATGGAGATGCCGTGCTCGTCGAAGGCGGCCTTCACCTTCTCGTTCATGTCCCAGTACACGGGCCAGAGGTCGCCGGCCTTCGTCCACGCGCGGACCACGAAGTTGATCGAGCTCTCCCCGAACTCGTTCAGGGCGATCGTGGTCGCGGGGTCCTTGAGGATCCGCTCCTCGGCGTCGAGGAGGCCCTGCAGCACCTCCTTCACCTTCTTCAGGTCGTCGTCGTAGCCCACGCCGAAGACCCAGTCCACCCGGCGGTTCTCCTCGAGGGACATGTTGACGATCTGGTTGTTGGCCAGGTTCCCGTTGGGAATGATGATCGTCTTGTTGTCGAAGGTCTTCAGGATCGTGTTGAGGATCCCGATCTCGTCGACGGTGCCGAGGGCCCCGCCCGTGTCGATCACGTGGCCGACCCGGAAGGGCTTGAACAGCAGGATGAGCACGCCGCCGGCGAAGTTCGCGAGGCTGCCCTGCAGGGCCAGGCCGATGGCGAGACCGGCGGCACCGAGCACCGCGATGAAGGAGGTTGTCTGGATGCCCACCATCCCCGCGACGGAGATGAGCAGCAGCAGCTTCAGGCCGACGCTCGAGAGACTCGTGAGGAACCGCGCGAGCGTGGGCTCGACCTTCCGCGCCTCCATGGTCCGCTTCGCCAGGCCGACGATGCGGTTGATGATCCACAGGCCGATGATCAGCGTGAGGATCGCGAGCACGAGCTTCGGCCCGTAGGTCATGGTCAGGGTGATGGCCTGCTCCGTGATGGCCGCCGAGTTGGCGGTCAGCGAGTCGAGCTGGGCCTGGATGGAACCTTCCGTCGCTGCCACTGCGCGTTCTCCTGGTCGATGGGTCTGCGGCGGGACCGCGGGGGGCTCAGTTCGGGTCCGAGCCCATCATGTCGTTGGCGGCGTCCTGCATGCCGCGGAGTTTCTCCTCGGCGGACTGCTTCGCCTCCTCGGCGCCGGCCTTCGCGTCCTCGGCCATGCCCTCCATGGCGGCTTCGGCCTCCTCGGCCATCTCGCCGGCCCGGGCCTGCGCGGACTCGGCGGCCTCGCTCGCCGCATCCATGGCCTCCCGGCCCATCTCGCCGGCGCGCTCGGCGGCGGCGCGGGCCTGTTCCTCGGCGCCCCGGGCGGCGTCCTGCAGATCCTGGCGCATGTCGCGGGTCTCCGGCGCCGCGGCGCCGTCCGTGTCCTGGCTCCCGGAGCCGCCGGAATCGCAGGCCGCGAGCAGGCCCGCGACGGCGAGCGGGAGCAGGAAGCGGTGTGTACGGTGTGTCGTCGCCATGACCGTTCTCCTCGGTTGGGCGGTGATCCCGACGGACGGGATCGGGGGAAGGCGCCGCGGCGGATCCGTCACGGCCGCTTTCATGTGGCAGGCGGTAGTTTACAATGCGCTAACGCCTTGGAATCCAGTGCTTCGCGGCGGCGTCCGGCGAACGGTGCGCGGCCCGGAGACCGGAGCGTACCCGGTGCGCCGGGTGCTCGAGGAAGAGGGCCCCGTCCGGGGGTCACCAGCCTGCAGGGGACGATCCGACCATGAACCGAACGCTGTCCGCTTCGCTGAGCGCGCTGCTCTGTCTGCTCCTCGCCGTCGCCGCGTTTCCCGCGCGCGCCGCGGACGAGGGGGCCGGGCTGCGCAAGGACCAGATCTACCTCCTTCCGCAGATCATGGTCTCCGGGGAGGACGACGACGAGAACCTCGAGGCGCACGTGATGCCCACGATCGGCATCGGCGGGCAGTTCACGGAGCGCCTCGCGCTCGAACTGCTCATCGGTCAGGGCGAGACGGAGACGCGCAGCGGTCCCGACGTCGACGTGGACTCCGAGTTCTTCCGCATCGACGCCCTCTACTCCCTGAAGCCCGACGCGGTCTGGGTGCCCTACCTGGTCGGCGGCGTCGGTCGGCGCTACTACGAGCCGGACGTCGGCACGCGGCAGAAGAACACGGACTTCAACGTGGGCGCCGGCTTCGTGCGCGGCGTCACGGACCGCCTGAGCATCCGCGGGGACGGGCGCTTCCACTACCTGTCCTCCGAGTCGACCTGGGTGCCGGCCGTGAACGTGGCCCTGCGCTGGGTGATCGCCGGCCCCACGGGCCCGCGGATCCCGCCGGACGCGGACGGCGACGGCGTGCCCGATCGGGACGACCGCTGCCCGGGTACGCCCGCCGGCACGCCCGTCGACGCCAGCGGCTGCCCGCGCGACGCGGACAACGACGGCGTCGTCGATCCCCAGGACGCCTGCCCGGCCACGCCCGCGGGCGTCACCGTGGACACCCGGGGCTGCCCGCTGGACGGCGACGGCGACGGCGTCGCCGACTACCTCGACGCCTGCCCCGACACGGCGGCCGGCGTGGTGGTGGACGCGCGCGGCTGTGCGGAGACCTTCTCGGTCACCGAGACCTTCCAGCTGCAGATCCGCTTCGACACGAACTCGGCGAACATCCGCGACGAGTCCGTGCCCGAACTGCGCAACTTCGCCGACTTCCTGCGGGAGTACCCGGGCGTCACGGCGGAGATCGACGGCCACACGGACAGCACGGGTCGGGCCGAGTACAACCTGCGCCTGTCCCAGCTCCGCGCCGAGGCGGTGGTCGAGTTCCTGGTCGAGGGCGAGGGTATCGACGCCTCCCGCCTGACCGCCGTCGGCCTCGGGCAGACGCGGCCGATCGCCTCCAACGACACCCCCGAGGGGCGCCAGCGCAACCGGCGCGTCGAGGCGGTGGTCGAGGGCGAGTCCACGCGGATCCGTCGCCGTGACTGAGGCGCGCGGGGTGGCGCTCCGGGGATTCCGGGGCGCCTGCCTGCTGCTCGGAGCCCTGGCGCTCTCGGCCTGCGAGAGCGCCTACTACGGGGCCATGGAGCAGTTCGGCGTCCACAAGCGCGACATCCTCGTCGACCGCGTCGAGGAGGCGCGCGAGGCGCAGGACGAGGCCCGTGAGCAGTTCGCCAGTGCCCTCGAGGAGTTCTCCTCCGTCGTCGAGTACGACGGCGGAGACCTCGAGGAGATCTACGAGCGACTGAACGCGGAGTTCGAGCGCAGCGAGGACCGCGCCGAGGACGTGCGCGAACGCGTCGACGCCGTGGAGCGCGTCTCCGAGGCGCTCTTCGACGAGTGGTCCGAGGAGCTCGAGCAGTACTCGAACGCGTCCCTGCGCCGCGACAGCGAGCGTCAGCTGCGGGAGACGCGGGAGCGCTACGAGGAACTCGTGGCGGCCATGTGGCGCGCCGAGGGGCGGATCGCTCCGGTGCTCGACGCCTTCCGCGACCAGGTGCTCTATCTCAAGCACAATCTGAACGCACGGGCGATCGCGGCCCTGCGCTCGGAACTCGGCTCCATCGAGAGCGACGTCCGCGTCCTGCTCGCCGACATGGAGGCCGCGATCGCCGAATCCGACCGCTTCATCGCGGACATGCGCACGGAGGGCTGAACCATGGGCAGCTTCGCCAAGTGGCTGGGCATCCTCGTCGCCGGCGTGCTCGTCGTCGCACTCGTCGCCGTCCTGCTTCTCGCGGGCAATCTCGACAGTGCGGTGAAGGCGGCGATCGAACGATTCGGGCCGCGCTTCACCGGCGCGCCGGTGACCGTCGACGCCGTGGAACTCTCGCCGACCACCGGCGAGGGGGAACTGCGGGGGATCGTGCTGGGCAATCCCGAGGGCTACGAGGGCGACCAGGCCTTCGGTCTCGGCCGCGTGCGCATCGCCGTGGACCCGGCCTCGCTCCTCGAGGACGTGATCGTGCTCCGCGAGGTGATCGTCGACGGGGCGCGCGTGGACCTGCTCGTGGGCGGTCCCGGGCGCAGCAATCTCCAGCAGATCCTGCGCAACGTGCAGGCCGCGGCCGGCACGAGCGAGGAAGCACCCGCGGACACCGGCCCCGGCAAGAAGCTCGTCATCGAGCGCTTCGCCTTCACGGGCGCGTCGGCCTCCGTCTCGGCGCCCGGCGTCGGCAACCGCGAGGTGTCGGTGCCGGACGTGAACCTGAGCGACATCGGTCGCCGCTCGAACGGGGCCACGGCCGCGGAAGCGGTCCGGCAGGTCATGGAGCCGGTGATCGCCGCCATCGTCCGCGCCGCCGCCGAGGGCGGGCTCCGCGATGCGCTGGAGGGACGCACGGGCGAGCTGCGCGAACGCCTCGAGGGCGAGGCGGGTCAGCTCCAGGACCGGCTCCGTTCCCTGAATCCGCTGCGCCCGCAGAACGAGAACTGAGCCGCTCCATGGAGCATCCGGAATACGAGAACGTCCGCTACACCGTCGAGGGCCCCATGGCCCTCGTCACCCTCGACCGCCCCGAGAAGCGCAACGCCATCTCCCTCGCGACCCTCGACGAGCTCCACCATGCCGTGGGCCGCGCGGCGCAGGACGACGCGGTGCGCGTGCTGGTCTTCACGGGGGCCGGGGAGAAGGCCTTCGCCTCCGGCTCCGACCTCTCGGAGGTCGAGCACCGGGACCTGAGGAAGGCGCTCGAACCCATCGTCCAGGGGCTGGCCGACCGCCTCGAGCGGCTCCCGAAGCCGACGATCGCCGCCATCAACGGCATCTGCTTCGGCGGCGGCCTCGAGGTGGCGCTCGGCTGCGACCTGCGCATCGCCAGCACGAACGCCACCTTCGCCACCCCCGAGGGACGCCTCGGGATCATCCCCGGGGGCGGGGCCACGCAGCGCCTGCCGCGCATCGTGGGCCGGGGCTGGGGCATGCACATGCTGCTCATGGGCGAGCCCATCGACGCGGAACGGGCGCTGCAGATCGGCCTCGTGACCCGCGTGGTGGACCCCGACGCGCTCCTGCCCACGGCCCGGGAGATGGCCGAGCACCTCGCCGGCTTCGCGCCCTTCGTGCCGCGCTTCATGAAGGCCATGGTGCACTCGGGCATGGAGGCGTCCCTCGCCGCCGGCCTCGCCCTGGAGAAATTCGCCCAGGGTGCGCTCTGCGAGACCGAGGACAAGCAGGAGGGCCTGCGCGCCTTCCTCGAGAAGCGCCCCCCGGTCTGGAAGGGGCGCTGACCCCGGCACGGGCCGTCTGCCGGTTGATCGTGGACCGGCTCCGCCCGATCATCCCCGCTGCCCCGCCGCACTCCGGACGCGCGGGCGACAGCTGGGGGGAGAGCAGATGGCCGTCGAGAAATTCCCGATCGAGGCGGGGCACGTGATGATGTTCGCGCGCGCCGTCGGCGACGCGAACCCGATCTACCACGACGAGGACCACGCGAAGACCACGGAGCCGGGGGCGATCATCGCTCCGCCCACCTTCGTGCAGTCCTCCGCGCAGTTCGATCCCGACTACTTCCTGCGCCCGAAGATCGGCGAGCCCTGGTTCGGCTCCGGGCGGAACCCCACGGGGGTGGATCGCAGCTCCGGCGGCGGTGGTGGCGGTGGCGGGCTCCACGCGGAGCAGCACTTCGAGTACCACCGGCATCCGCGCGTGGGCGACGTGCTCACGGCGACGGTGAAGCCCGGGAAGACCTGGGAGAAGGAAGGTCGGCGCGCCGGCAAGCTCGTCTTCACGGAGACGATCACCGAGTACCGCGACCAGCACGGGGAACTCGTGATCACGGCCCGGGGCGTCGGCGTACGCACCGAGCGACCGGCGACGCAGGGCTGAGGGGGGCGAGCGATGGCGCTGAAGGCGAGTGAACTGAAGGTCGGCGACACCCATTCGGAGGTCGTCGTCGAGGATCTCAAGCGCACGCAGATCGTCCAGTACGCGGGCGCATCCGGCGACTACAACCCGCTGCACACGGACGAGATCTTCACCACGCAGGTGGCGGGCTATCCGAGCGTGTTCGCCCACGGGATGCTCACCATGGGCATGACCGGGCGCATGCTCACGAACTACGTGGGCGACGGACGCCTGACGAAGTTCGGGGTGCGTTTCACGGCGCAGGTCTGGCCCGGCGACGACCTCACGGCCACGGCCACGGTCACGGACCTGCGCGAGGAGGACGGCGTGCACCTGGTGGACCTCGACGTCGAGACCGTGAACCAGGACGGCGCGAAGGTGCTCACGGGGCAGGCCACGGCCCGCATCGACCCCTGAGCCGGCCGCTTCAGGGCCCGCGGGCGGTGCCGCTCGCGATGCGGTCCGCGAGTTCGTGGATCCGGTTGCGCAGGCGCTCGAGGCGGCGGTTCGCGAGGAGCCGCCGTTCCCCGTCCTCGGAGTCGACGAGCAGCTCGAGGTCGCTGAAGGTGTCCTCGCCGCCGTAGGCGGCGAGGACCCGCGAGACCCCCGCGAGGCGATTCGCGGCCACCCCTTCCCGCGCCCGGCGCATGTGCCGGCTCCAGTAGCGTTCCCCCGACGCGTCGAGGAGCGCGAGGAGTTCGTCGAGGAGCTGCTCCAGCTCGTCGAGGGGCGAGAGTTCCAGACTCACGGGTCGCGCAGCGCCGGATGGTCACGGAAGTGCGCGAGCGCCTCCGGATTCGCCAGCGCGTCCGTGTTCGCCGGCTCCCGCCCGGCGAGCAGGTCGCGCACCGCGAGCTCCACCCGCTTGCCGCTGCGGGTCACCGGAAGCTCCGGGACGGCGGCGATGCGGTCCGGTACGTGCCGCGGGCTCGCCCCCTCGCGCACGGCCGTGCGGATCCGCGCCTCGAGGGCGTCGTCCAGCACCACCCCCGGCGCGGGGACCACGAACAGCACGATCTCGAGCGCGTCGCCCCGTTCCCGCGTGACCGCGAGGGACTCGACGATCCCCGGCACCTGCTCCACCTGCCGGTAGAGTTCCGCCGTACCGATGCGCACGCCGCCGCGGTTGAGCACCGCGTCGGATCTCCCGTGGATCACGATGCCGCCGGAGGCCGTGAATTCCCCGAAGTCGCCGTGGCGCCAGAGGTTCGGCCAGGGCTCGAAGTAGGCCCGGCGCAGGCGCGCGCCGTCCGGGTCGTCGAGGAAGGCGAGGGGCTGGGACGGGAAGGGGCTGCGGCAGACGAGCTCGCCGCGCCGGCCCCGGACGCTGCGGCCCTGCTCGTCCACGAAGTCCACGTCCATGCCGAGGCCGGGCACCTGGATCTCGCCCGCGCGCACGGGCCGCTCGGGGCAGCCCAGGGCGAAGCAGCCGAGCAGGTCCGTCCCGCCCGTGATGGACGCGGTCTGCACGTGCTCGCCGAAGGCGTCGCGCACGAAGCCCCAGGCTTCCGCGGGCAGCGGCGCCCCGGTGGACAGGAGCATGCGCAGCCGGCCGAGGTCCTGCGTTTCCCGGGGCCGGACGTCCTCGCGTTCCAGCGCCGCGAGCCAGCCGGGGGAGGCGCCGAGGTGCGTGAGGCCTTCCTCGGCCACGAAGCGCGGCAGCGCGAGGGCGTCGGGCGCCACCGGGGACCCGTCCCAGAGCGCCACCGTGACGCCGGAGGCGAGGGCGGAGACCAGCCAGTTCCACATCATCCAGCCGCAGGTGGTGTGGAAGAGCAGGCCGTCCCCCGGGCGCAGGTCGCAGTGGAGCTGATGCTCCTTGACGTGCTGCAGCAGCGTGCCGCCGACGCCGTGGAGGATGCACTTCGGCGGGCCCGTGGTCCCGGAGGAGAACAGGACGTAGAGCGGATCGAGGAAGCCCCGCTCCACGAAGCGCAGCGTCTCCGACTCGCGATCGACGGGTGCCCGCTCCGCGCCGGGGATCTCCCCCAGGTCGGGGTCGGGCTCGAGCACCGGGAGCACGAGCGTGGCGGCGAGGTCCGGCAGCTCCCGGGCCACGGCGGCGAGGCGGCTGCGCGTGTCGTAACGCCGTCCGCCGTGCACGTAGCCGTCGCAGCCGACGAGGAAGCGCGGGCGCACCTGGCGGAAGCGGTCGAGCGCGGCCGGGACCCCGAAGTCCGGCGAGCAGGAGCTCCAGACGCCACCGAGCCCCGCCACCGCGAGCAGCAGCACGAGCGTGTCGACGCGGTTCGGGACCAGGGCCGCGACCCGGTCCCCGGGCTGCAGCCCGAGCTCGAGCAGCCGCTCCATGGCGCCCGCGACGCGGCGCCGCAGCGCGTCGTGGCTCAGCGCCTCGCGGTGCCCGGTCTCGTCCCGGCCGACCACGGCCGTGCCCTCGCCACGCCAGCGCAGCAGGTTCTCGGCGAAGTTCAGGCGTCCGTCCGGAAAGAAGCGAGCAGTGTGCAGGCGCTCCGCGTCGACGAGCTCCCGGTCGCCGGGATCCCCGCAGAGGCCGCACTGCTCCCAGACGGCGCGCCAGAAGGGCCCGGGCGCCTGCACGCTGAAGCGGTGCAGGGCGTCGTAGTCGGCCAGCGGAGGGCCGCCGCCGGCGGCGAGGCGCCGGCGGAATTCCGCCAGGCGCGTGGCGTCGGGATCCGGCGGCGTCCAGACCACCTCTCCCGGTCGGGTCG
>JAZBPF010000285.1:0-3900 GCA_036351515.1 Pseudomonadales bacterium
GAGCGGGAGCTCGGCCCCATCGAGGTGGTGCTCTTCAACCTCGGCGCGCAGATCGGCGACCGGCCGCTCGCCGAGACGAGCTACAAGGCCTTCGAGCTCGGCTGGCGCCTGGCCACCTTCGCCCTCTTCCGCGTCGCCTCCGCCGTGCTGCCACGCATGGAGGCCCGCGGCCGCGGCACGCTCCTCGTCACCTCCTCCACCGCCGCGATGCGCGGCAACGGCGGTCAGCACTCGCACGCCGCCGCCATGGGCGGGCGGCGCATGCTCTGCCAGTCCCTGAACGCCGAGTTCGGGCCGAAGGGCATCCACGTGGTCCACGTCGTGATCGACGGCGCCGTGGACGCGCCGGACACGCTCGGACGCATGCTCGGACCGGATCGCTTCGCCGAACTCCGCGCGCAGCGCGGCGGCGAGCAGGACGGGCTCATGCTCCCGGAGCGGATCGCGGAGACCTACCTGCACCTGCATCGGCAGCACCGCTCCACCTGGACCCACGAACTCGACCTGCGCTCCTTCGGGGACCGGGCGTGGTGGAACGGCTGAGCACCAGGATCGCCGACTGCGTCGGCTTCCCACGGGCGTCGGGCGGGACCGGCTAGCGTCGCGCCACGAGGAACGGGCGCGGATCGCGGCCCTTGCTGCCGTGGCGCTCGTCGGCCTCGAGCTCGAAGCCCGCGGAGCGCAGCGCCTGCACCAGCATCGCCGCGTCGAGGCGCTGCACCCCGGCGGGCGCCTTGCCGAAGGCCCGCAGCACCGGGATCGCGAGGGCGATGAGCGGATTCATCTCCTTCAGGCACACGGTCTTGCTCACGAAGCAGCCGCCCGGCTTCAGGAGCCGTTGCACGCTCGCCAGCGTGCGCGCGGGGTCCTCCACGAGGTGGAGGTAGTTGAAGCCGAGCACCACGTCGTAGCGCCCCGGTTCCGCCTCGGCCAGCGTCTCCGCCGTGCCCGTGCGGAACTCGAGGTTCTCCCGCGGTGCATCGGCGAGGCGCTCCCGCGCGATCTCGATCATGGTCGGGGAGAGATCGGTCGCCACGTAGTGGCCGACCTTCGGCGCGAGGCGCAGGGCGGTGCTGCCGGTCCCGCAGCCGAGTTCCAGGACCTGCTGCTCCGGCGCGAGCCAGGCGGCGGTCCGCGCGAGCGTCCGCTCCCAGCCCTCCGGGTCGGACACGGGACTCGCGGCGTACTTCCGGGCGGCGCCGTCCCAGAAGCGGGTGTCGGTCACGAGCACGGGGGAAGGGATTTCCTGCATGGGGGACTCCTCGGCGCCGGAGGCGGCGCGAACGACCATCGACACGCCACAGGCTAGCGCAGCCGCAGGTGCGGCGAATCGCGCAGGGGCGTGGGCCGTCCATGCAGGAACGCATGCAAGCGGCGGAAGCTCAGTGGGCGGTGCCGGGTTTCGGCTCCAGGCAGCGGAAATCGGCGCGGGGCCGGGCCCCGTCGAAGTCGACGTGCACGACGTTGACGTCGTGGCGGCGGCACCAGACCTGGAAGCCGCGGCGGGTGAAGCCGACGTCGAGGGCCGTCAGGTCGCGCAGCGAGGGCGCGTCCGTGGCGCCGGCCGCGAACTCGTCGGCGCACTTCGCGCAGACCACGGGCTCGCGGATGTCGAAGGGGAGCAGGGACAGGTCGTCGGACACGGGTTCCTCCGGAGCTTCTGACGCCCGCGGGCGGACTCTGCCGCGCGCCGTCGAAGGACACAACGCCGTGGGACGCGCACGCGGTGCGCGAAGTGCCGACTGCGTCGGCTTCCCACAGCGGCCGCGCCTCCGACGCCTGTGGGAGCGAATCCAGTGGTGACGACATCCGCGAGGCGGGTCGCAGCTGAAGCTGGCTCCCACAGGCGCCGTGCCTACGCGTCCTGTGGGAGCAGACTTCGGTCGCGACCGCACCCGCCAGGCCCGGCCACAGCAGGCTCAGGGCGTCACGATCGGGAACCAGAACTCGAAGCGGTCGAAGAGCCCACCGAAGGTGCGCAGCGCCAGCGGGTTGCCGTCCACCTCCGCGAGGCCGTCGGCGACGAGACCCGGGAGCTGCCGCTCGCCGGCGAGGAGTGCGAGGAAGGCGGCCTTCGGCAGCGCGAGGGAGACGTTCGCCTCCTCGGCGCGCGTGTCCGTGCGGTAATTCAGCACGCCGTGCTTCACGCGCAGCACGAAGTCGCGCCCGAGATCGGTGAAGCGCAGGTTGATCGTGAGGTCCTCGTCGGCCGCTTCCGGGCCGTTCAGCCGCACGGCGAGGAAGTCGAAGAGCAGCTCGGGCGTGAGCGCGGCGACGATGTCCGGCGAGCCGGTCTGCGGGGCGTCGCGCCCCTCGATGCCCTCGCGCAGCTCCAGCGCCGCGGAGAGATAGAAGTTCCGCCAGGGCCCGGACTCGGCCTGGTAGCCGAGCTGCTCGAGGGCGTCCGCCTGCAGCCAGCGCGCGGCGTCGTCCTCCGGATCGGCGAAGACGAGATGGTTCACCACCTCCGCGACCCAGCGGTACTCGCCGCGCGCGTAGGCGGCCCGCGCCTTCTCCAGCACCGCGTCGCGCCCGCCCATGAATTCCACGTAGCGCGGCGCGCTCTGCTCCGGCGGCAGCGGATGCAGGTTCGCCGGATTGCCGTCGAACCAGCCGAGGTAGAGCTGGTAGGTGGCCTTGGCGTTGTGGTTCACGGTGCCGTAGTAGCCGCGGTTGAACCACTCGCGGTCCAGCGCCTCCGGCAGTTCGAGGGCCTCGGCGATCTCGGTCATGGTCAGGCCCTGGTTCGCCAGGCGCAGGGTCTGGTCGTGGATGTACTTGTAGAGGTCGCGCTGCTTCTCGAGGTAGTCCACGGCCTCGGCGCGGCCCCAGCGCGGCCAGTGGTGGCTGCCGAAGACGAGCTCGAGCTCGTCGCCGAAGAGCACGAGGGTCTCGTCCAGCCACTCGGCCCAGAGCTTGCCCGAGCGCACCTGGGCGCCGCGCGGCGTGTACAGGTTGTGGAGCGTCGCGTTCGCCTCCTCGGCGACGCACAGGGCCCGGAACTGCGGGAGGTAGAACATCATCTCCGCCGGCGCCTCGGCCCCGGGGGTGTACTGGAAGACGAACTCGACGCCGTCGAGGACGAGGCGCGTGCCGGTCTCGCCGACGATGTCCGTGGGCGGCACCAGGGTCACCCGCCCCGAGGACACGCCCCGCCCGAGCCCGGCGTCCACGCGTCCCTGCGGCCCCGGGGGCAGCAGACGTCCGTACATGTAGCTCGCGCGGCGGCTCATGGCATTGCCCGCGAGGACGTTCTCGGACACGGCGTGGTGCTCGAAGCCTTCCGGAGCGACCACGCGCACCCGCCCGGCCGCGACGTCCGCCGGATCGACCACGCCCCTGGCGCCGCCGAAGTGGTCCACGTGGCTGTGGCTGTAGAGCAGGGCCGTGACCGGCCGCTCGCCGAGGTGCTCGTTGACGAGATCCAGGGCCGCGCGCGCGGTCTCCGCGGTGATCAGCGGGTCGATGACGATCCAGCCGGTCTCGCCGCGCACGAAGGTCACGTTCGAGAGGTCGTAGCCGCGCACCTGATAGATGCCGTCGGTGACCTCGTAGAGCCCGTGCAGGTCGTTCAGGCGCGCCTGGCGCCAGAGGGAGGGGTTCACGCTCGCCGGGGCGTCACCCTCGATGAAGTCGTAGACGGTCATGTCCCAGGCGGTACCGCCCTCGTCGGTCTCGATGACGAGGGCCTCGGCCCGTGCGATCAGACCCCGGGTCGCCCGTTCGAAGTCGGCGTCGTCCTCGAAGGGCAGGCGCTCGGCGACGCGTGCGAGCACCTCCCGCGTGGCCGCCGTGGGCGCCTTGGGCTCGGGCGTCAGCTCCGCGGCCGCACCGCTGCGCTCCGGGGCCGGCGCCCCGCACCCGGCGAGGAGCGCGAGCGCCCAGCCGGTGATCCAGATC
>JAZBPF010000286.1:0-6592 GCA_036351515.1 Pseudomonadales bacterium
CGGGCGACGGCGAGGAGGATGCGGACGACGAGGACGACGACGGGGACGTGGAGGTCTTCTATGTCCCCTGAGCCGGCGGCCGCGGGAAGCGAGGACCGTTCCGCCTCCGTGCGCCGCGCCCTGGCGGGCGCCCGCCGCTGGGTGGTGAAGATCGGCAGCGCGCTGCTCACGGGGGACGGGCGCGGCCTCGACGGGGCGGGCATCGCGCGCTGGGCGGGGGAGCTCGCGGCCCTGCGCCGGGCGGGCGCCGAGGTGGTGCTCGTGAGTTCCGGGGCCGTCGCCGAGGGCGTGGTGCGCCTCGGCCTGGCGCGCCGGCCGGAGTCGATCCACGAGCTCCAGGCCGCGGCCGCCGTCGGCCAGATGGGCCTGATCCAGGCCTGGGAGACGGCCTTCGCCCGCCACGGCCTGCACACGGCGCTCGTGCTCCTCACCCACGACGACCTCGCGGACCGCGCCCGCTACCTGAACGCGCGTTCGACCCTGCGCACGCTCCTCGGCCACGGCGTGGTCCCCGTCGTGAACGAGAACGACACGGTCGCCACGGAGGAGATCCGCTTCGGCGACAACGACACGCTGGCCGCCCTGGTGACGAACCTCGTGGAGGCCGACGCGCTCGTGCTCCTCACGGACCAGGACGGGCTCCGGGAGCGCGATCCGCGCCAGGATCCCTCCGCGCCCCGGGTCGACGCGGCGCGCGCCGGCGACCCCGCCCTCGACGCCATGGCGGGAACGGGTGGCCGCCTCGGCCGCGGGGGCATGGCGACGAAGGTCCGGGCCGCGCGACTCGCCGCGCGCTCCGGTGCCTCCACCTGCATCCTCGACGGGCGCCGGGCCGGGATCCTCGCGGCCGTGGCGGAAGGCACCGTCGACGGCACGCTGCTGGTGGCGGAGGAGGCGCGCCTCGCGGCCCGCAAGCGCTGGATCGCCGGGCAGCTGCAGACGCGCGGCACGCTGGTGATCGACGCGGGCGCCGTGGAGGTGCTGCGCGAGCGGGGCCGCAGCCTGCTCCCCGTGGGCGTGCGTGCCGTGCACGGACGCTTCGCCCGGGGCGAGGTGGTGGTGTGCGTGGACGAGGCGGGACGCGAGATCGCCCGCGGACTCGTCAACTATTCCTCGGAGGAGACGGAGCGCATCCGGGGCCAGGCGAGCGGGCGCATCGGCGAACTCCTCGGCTACGCCGGGGAGCCGGAGCTCATCCATCGGGACGATCTGGTGCTCGCGTGAGGACGGAGCGGGCGGTGCGAGCGCGCGCCGGGGACGGCGCGCGCCGGACGGGCGGCTCAGGCCTTGAGGGCGTGGACCTGGGCGTTCAGGCGCGCCTTGTGCCGGGCGGCCTTGTTCTTGTGGAGGATGCCCTTGTCGGCCATGCGGTCGATGACCGGGATGGCGGCCTGGTAGGCGGCGGTCGCGGTGTCGTAGTCGCCGGTGGCGATGGCGGCGCGCACCTTCTTGATGGACGTGCGCACCATCGAGCGCAGGCTGGCGTTGTGCTGGCGGCGCTTCTCGGCCTGGCGGGCGCGCTTCTTCGCGGATGCAATGTTCGCCACGAACGTCTCCGGTGGGGACCGTTGTCGGAAAGGCGCGGTAATATGCCGACGGCCCCCAGCCTTGTCAACGCGATCCGCGGGGCCCTCGGGCCGTGAGCGAACCGTCTGCGGACGCCCGCGCGCGGCGCGGCGGGGGGCTGCTCCGGGCCGGCGGGACGGTCGCCTCCATGACCCTCGTCTCCCGCGTCCTCGGCCTCGCCCGGGACGTGGTCGTGGCCGCCGTCTTCGGCGCCCGCCCCGAGGCCGACGCCTTCTTCGTCGCCTTCAAGATCCCGAACTTCTTCCGCCGCCTCTTCGCCGAGGGCGCCTTCTCCCAGGGCTTCGTGCCCGTGCTGTCCGAGTACCGGGCCCGCCGGGGCGACGCCGAGGTCCGCCACCTCGTCGCCCACGTGGCCGGGGCCCTGGCGCTCGTGCTCGTCGCGCTGACGCTCCTCGGCATCGCCGGCGCCTCCGGGGTGGTCGCGGTCTTCGCCCCGGGCTTCGAGGCCGACGACCCCCGTCGCACGCTCGCCGTCGAGATGCTGCAGCTGACCTTTCCCTACCTGCCGCTCATCTCCCTGACCGCGCTCTGCGCCGGCGTGCTCAACGTGCACGGGCGCTTCGCCCTCCCGGCCTTCACGCCCGTGTGGCTGAACGTCTCGCTGATCGCCGCGGCCCTCCTGCTCGCGCCGCGCCTGGAAGAACCCGTGCTCGCCCTCGCCTGGGGAGTGCTCGCCGCCGGCGTCGCGCAGCTGGCCTTCCAGTTGCCGTCCCTGGCCCGGCTCGGGCTGCTCGTGCTCCCCCGGCCCTCGTTCCGGGACCCGGGCGTCCGCCGCGTGCTCCGGCTCATGCTGCCGGCGGCCTTCGGTGCGTCCGTGAGCCAGATCAACCTGGTCATCGACACGCTCCTCGCCTCCTTTCTCGCCACCGGGAGCATCGCCTGGCTCTACTACGCGGACCGGCTCATGGAGCTCCCGCTCGGGATCGTGGCCATCGCCCTCGGCACGGTGCTCCTGCCGCGCCTGTCCCGTTCCTTCTCCGAAGGCGACGAGCGCGCCTTCTCCGACACGCTCGATGCGGGGCTCCGCCTCGGGCTGCTGCTCACGGTGCCGGCGGCGCTCGCGCTCGTGGTGCTCGCCGAGCCGCTGATCACGGCGCTGTTCCACTACGGCGCCATGACCGAGGCGGACGTGCGCGCCGCGGCCGCGGCCCTGCGCGCCTATGCGGCGGGCCTGCTCGGCTTCACGGGGGTCAAGATCCTCGCGCCGGGCTTCTTCTCGCGGCAGGACACGCGCACGCCGGTGCGCATCGCCGTCGTGGCCATGGGGGTGAACGTGGTGCTGAACCTCGTCCTGATCGGGCCCCTCGCGCACGTCGGGCTCGCGCTCGCGACCTCCACGGCGGCGCTCGTGAACGCGGCGCTGCTCCTGCGCACGCTCCTGCGCACGGGCGCCTGGACGCCGGCGCCGGGCTGGGCCGTCTTCGGCCTGCGCCTCGGGGTCGCGAGCGTGGCCATGGTCGCTCTGCTCGGGCTCGCGAGCCCGGAGCCCGCGCGCTGGCTCGCGGCCGGCCTGGCGACGCGCGTCGCCTGGATCGCCGGCGTGGTCGTGCTCGGGGTGGCCGCCTACTTCGCGGCGCTCGCCCTGCTCGGCCTCGGCCCCCGCCGCCTGCGGGCCGCCTTCGCGGGCCGCTGAGCGCCGCGTCGCCTGTATACTCGCGCGCCTTCGCTGCGCGCAGGAGGAGGGAGGATCCGGTGGAAGTCGTCCGCGGCATGCACAACCTCCGGCCGCGCCATCGCGGCTGCGTGGCGACCATCGGCAATTTCGACGGGGTGCACCGCGGTCACCGCATGATCCTCGACCGGCTCCGGGCCCTCGCCGCCGAGGCCGGCGTGCCCGCCACCCTGGTGACCTTCGAGCCCCAGCCGCGGGAATTCTTCGAGGGCCGGGAGGTGCCGGCCCGGCTCACCCGCCTGCGCGAGAAGCTCTGCCTGCTCCGGGATGCGGGCCTGGAGCGCGTGCTCCTGCTGCCCTTCAACGAGCGCCTCGCGGCGCTGTCCGCGCAGGCCGTGGTGGACGACATCCTGGTCGCCGGGCTCGGGGTCCGCCATCTGCTCGTGGGGGACGATTTCCGCTTCGGCCGCGGGCGCGAGGGCGACTTCGCCCTGCTGGAGCGCGCCGGACGCGAGGCCGGCTTCGCCGTGGAGCATCTGCCGACCCTCGAGGACGACGGCGAGCGCGTGTCCTCGAGCCGCGTCCGCGACGCGCTCGCCAGCGGCGACCTCGCCCTCGCCGAGCGCCTGCTCGGCCATCCCTACTTCGTCATGGGCCGCGTCACCTACGGCCGGCAGCTCGGCCGCCAGCTCGGCGTGCCCACGGCGAACGTGCCCCTGCATCGCTACCGGGCGGCCCTCGAAGGCGTCTTCGCGGTGGAGGTGGACGGCCTCGGCCCCCGGCGCCCCGGCGTGGCCAACATCGGCGTCCGACCCACGGTGGACGGGCGGGAGCCGCTCCTCGAGGTGCATCTCTTCGACTACACGGGCGACTGCTACGGCGCCCTGCTCACGACCTTCTTCCGCGCGAAGATCCGCGACGAGTGGAAGTTCGACTCCCTCGACGCCCTCAAGGCCCAGATCGCCCGGGACGCGGACGCGGCGCGCAGCCTGCTCGGGGTCGCGCCGTGAGGCGCGGCATGCTCCCCTGGGCCTGGCTCGGGCTGGCGGTCGCGGTCGCCGACCAGGGCACGAAGACCCTCGTGGAGTCGCTCCTCGCCCAGGGCGAGCGCGTCGACGTGCTGCCGGTGTTCGCCTGGGTCCACGTGCTGAACCGGGGCGCCGCCTTCTCCTTCCTCGCCGACGCCGCCGGCTGGCAGCGCTGGTTCTTCGCGGTCCTGGCCCTCGCCTTCAGCCTCTGGATCCTCTGGGAGCTCACGCGCCTCGGACCGCGGGACCGCCTGCTCGCGGTGGCCTACGCGCTGGTCCTCGGCGGAGCCCTCGGCAACCTCGTGGACCGGGTGTTCGTGGGTGCGGTGACGGACTTCGTCCTCGTGCACTGGGGCGACGCCTACTTCCCCGCCTTCAACCTCGCCGATGCGGCGATTACCATGGGTGCAGCGCTGTGGATCGGGCTCGCGGTCCTGGACGTCGTGGCCGAGCGCCGGGCACGGCAGGCCGGAGCCGAGGTCGACCGGCGGCAGTCCTGATGCATCTTCCGGCGGGCACCCCCGGAGCGGAGACTCCATGAGCGAGCGCGGCTGCACCATCGGTCCCGGCACGCGGGTGACCCTGCACTTCTCCGTCCTGCTGCCCTCGGGCGAGGAGGTGGACTCCACCTGGCGCGGCAAGCCCGCGACCTTCGAGGTCGGGGACGGCAACCTGCCCGCGGGCTTCGAGGAGGCGCTCTTCGGCCTCGCCCCCGGCGAGACCGCGACCCTGGAGATCCCGCCGGAGAAGGCCTTCGGCCAGCGCAACCCCGACAACGTGCAGCGCCTCGCCCGGGACGGCTTCGCGCCGGACCTCGAACTCGAGCGCGGGCTCGTGGTGTCCTTCGCCGACGCGGCCCGCACGGAGCTGCCCGGCGTGGTGACGGATTTCGACGACGAGGAGGTGGTCGTGGACTTCAATCACCCGCTCGCCGGCAAGGCCGTACGCTTCGACGTGTCCATCCTTCGCGTGGAGCCCGTCTCCACGCACTGACGCCCCACGGAGGCCTCCATGGCCGAGTTCACCGGAACGGAATCCGTCCCCGCTGCCCCTGCCGCCGGCGCCGAGGTGCGCCTCGCCAATCCGCGGGGCTTCTGTGCCGGCGTGGACCGGGCCATCGAGATCGTCGAGCGGGCGCTCGACGCCTTCGGCGCGCCGGTGCACGTGCGCCACGAGGTGGTGCACAACCGGACCGTGGTCGAGGACCTGCGCTCCCGCGGCGCCGTCTTCGTGGAGGAGCTCGACGAGGTGCCGGACGACGCCATCGTCGTCTTCAGCGCCCACGGCGTGCCGCGCAGCGTCCAGGAGAAGGCCCGGGAACGGGGCCTGCAGGTCTTCGACGCCACCTGCCCCCTCGTCACGAAGGTGCACGTGGAGGTGACGCGCTTCGCCCGGGAGGGGCGCGAATGCATCCTCATCGGCCACGAAGGGCATCCCGAGGTCGAGGGGACCAGGGGGCAGTTCGACGAGCGCTGGGGCGGGCGCATGTACCTCGTGGAGGACGAGGCGGACGTGGCCGCCCTCGAGGTGCGCGATCCGCAGCGCCTGTCCTTCGTGACCCAGACCACGCTGTCCGTGGACGACACGGCCCGGGTGATCGACGCCCTGCGCGCGCGCTTCCCGGCCATCGAGGGGCCGCGCAAGGACGACATCTGCTACGCCACCCAGAACCGCCAGGACGCGGTGCGCACCCTGGCCGCCGAGACGGACCTCGTGCTCGTGGTGGGGTCCGCGAACTCCTCGAACTCGAACCGGCTGCGCGAGCTCTCCGAGCGCGTGGGCACGCCGGCCCGCCTCATCGACGGCCCGGAGGATCTCGATCCGGCCTGGTTCGTCGGGGTCCGCCGCATCGGGGTCACGGCGGGCGCCTCCGCCCCCGAGCATCTCGTGCAGGGCGTGGTCCAGCGCCTGGCGGCCTGGGGCGCCGAGGCGGCCCGGGAGTCCGAGGGGCGGCCGGAGACCGTCACCTTCGCACTCCCCCGGGAGCTGCGGCTCGTTCCGCGCGACTGATCCCGCGCTGGACTATGCTGATTCCGAGAGGGTCCGGCCGGGGCCCGTGTCGTCGTGCGTCCGTCCCGCGGGACGGCATGCACGCCGGCGCCCGCCGCCGCGGACGCAGCCGACAGGAATCCGCCATGCAGCCCAGTCCCCGACGTTCCGTTCCGGTCCGCGCACGCAGCCGCGGCGTCACGCTCACGGAGCTCCTCGTGGTGCTCGCCATCATCGGCATCCTCACCGCCGTGGTGCTCCCCGTGTACACCATCTATCAGCAGCGCACCTTCCGCAGCCAGGCCATGGCCGACCTCGGCGACTGCGCCCAGGCGCTGGAGCGCTTCTACACGGTGAACTTCACCTACGCCGGTGC
>JAZBPF010000287.1:0-3372 GCA_036351515.1 Pseudomonadales bacterium
ATGCCTATGCAGTCTGTGAAGTCGGGGAGCGGTATGTGTCTCGCATCGTGCTCTGTGAGTGGCGTCAGCGTGGGGGCTTCCTTAGGGGGTGCTGCGCAGCCAAGGAGAGCCACGAGAAGGCAAATGCAGGATGATCGATTTGGTATCATACGGCCTATTCATGGGCGTGAGGAGATTTCGCATGGCCGGCCAAGGCGCCTTTTCGGAAGTCATCCAGCGACTGGCCTGTGTATCCAGGCCATGGTGTCGAGATAGTTCTCTTGATCTCCTGGCGTCCGCAGTTGCACCCGCTGCCTCCTCGAAGCGTAATCTCGATCTCGAGCTTCTTCGTGGGGCTCTGCCATCCGGCAAGCCGCTCTCGCTCCTGGCGTCTGAGCACTGCGTGGTCTCCGAATCGGATTCGGACTTTGGGCATGCAGTCCGGGTTGGCTTTTGGGAGGAGGTCTGTAAATGGGTATAGCGTCTTGTTCAGCGAGCGCTCCGGTCGGTCTGGAGCAGCCTCTCGCTCACTCGTTGGAATTCTGCGGAGGGACTCCTCATACATCGCTAGTCGGTCGTGCCACTCATCCGCAGCCAGCCGTGGAAAATCTCTGTACCGGAACCTCCGGTCTTTCGGAAGGTCAGTGGCGATTACCTCATAGCCGGTGTATCGCTCTCTCCAGGAGACTGAGCAGTTTCCGCCAGGGAGGCGGCGCTCGTAGTTCATGACGATCCATCCCGAGAACTGTAGTTCCACCGATCCATTGGCGCCGACTACTATCGGGAGGGCCTCCTCGTCCCCTTTCATCTCTTCCGGCGTTCTGGCAGGTGTTGAGTGGATGGTGATGTCCTCCGGGCAGCAGCAGCAGGCGTCCGTTGGCCTTTGAATGTCCCCACCGCCACTCCTGCCACCGCCATCCCCATCCGGAATATCTGCAGTGGTGATATCGCCCCACGGCGGACCCACCGGTCCGATCCCGACCGTGTCTAGCGGGTCGCCCCACCCCGTGCTCGTCCCGCCGCCATGGCAGGAGCCGCCGCAGCTGCCGCTGCCGGAGCGGCACGATCCACCGCACTCGCAGTCTCCGCCCCACTGGCACGGGTGCATAGTCGGGTCGTCGATGAACCCGAACCCGTCCGGCGGCGGGTCTGGATTCACGGGCGGAGCAAAGATCTCGTCGCCTCCGGGGAATCGGATGACGCTTGGGTCGGCCGATTCAGCCAGGCTGGGACGGCCACCACCGAACCGCGGTGCGGGGTTGACCGGAGCCTGTAGGGCATCCGGGTCTGGGATGTCGAGCGTGCCGGTGGGCAGGAAGTCGAAGCCGTCCATGGGTGCCTCTTGGGTGGATGGGCCAGCCGTCAGCTGCTCTGCGCGCCGGTGGTCGACCAAGCGGGCGGGAGCACCCGGCCATGCATGAAGCCCAGGCTTCCGCCTCCGCTAGTCCTCGAACAAGCGCGCTCCGCTGACGAGAAAAACCGGAAACACTCGAAACACCCGCCCCAGGCCTTCGTACGTCGGTTTGGACACATCGACCACGACGCCTGGGAGGGCATTTCGAGTGAAGAGCAGGGTACGACGGCAGCTGCGTGCGTTCCAACAGCGGATCGCGCGTCGGCTCGATCGCGAGCGACGGAACGCGGCGGACGACGGGGAACCGGTACTTCGCGGATCGGGCGCGCTGTACGAGATTTCGGAGCGCGTTCGCGCCGTTCCGGCCGGAGGCGTCGGCTTGATGCAGAGCTTGGCGAAGGCTGTGGGCCTCGACCGGGAGATCGATGAGCGAGTCCACCTTCTGAAGATCCACGCGCCGTACCACGAGTCCGACCACGTGCTGAACATCGCGTTCAACACGCTCGCCGGCGGAGAGAATCTCGAGCACCTGGAGTTGCTCCGAAACGACGAGGACTACCTCGACATGCTTGGCGCGCGTCGAATCCCCGATCCGACGACGGCCGGCGATTTCTGCCGCCGGTTCGAGAGCGCATCGGATGTTCACGCGCTGCAACGAGCTGTCAACGAGGCGCGGCTTCGCGTTTGGAACCTGCAGCCTGCCACGTTCTTCGAGCACGCAGTCATCGATGTCGACGGTTCGATCATCGAAGCGAGCGACTGCACCGAAGGCGCGGACTTCAACCACAAGAAGGTCTTCGGCTTCCAGTCCTTGGCGGTCACATTGTCGAACACGCAAGAGATCCTGTTCCTCGAGAACCGTCCCGGATCACGTCCTTCTCACGAGGGGGCCGCAGGACTGTTGGACAAGGCCGTTGATCTGGTGACGCGCGCTGGATTCACGCAGACGACCTTTCGGGGCGACACGGACTTCAGCCAGACCGCGTATCTCGATGGCTGGGATCGAAGAGGAATCGAGTTCGTCTTCGGGTACGCGTGCTACGGAAACCTCGCGGAACGCGCGGATTCTCTTCCTGAATCGGCGTGGACGAGTCTCGAGCGCAAGGGCTACGAGATCAAGACGGCGCCAAGGCTGCGACCGGACAACGTCCGGGACCGCGTCGTGAAGCAGCGCGGTTACCGGAACATCCGTCTCGAGGAAGAGCACTACGCGGAATTCGATTACCAGCCCACGAACTGCGACAGCTCGTACCGGATGGTCGTCGTGCGCAAGCTGCTGACGATCGAGCGAGGCGAGCATCTGCTGCTTCCGGAGGTGCGGTACTTCTTCTACATCACCAACAAGCGCACCGTCGCCGCGCGTGAGATCGTTCGCCTCGCGAACACGCGCTGTGATCAGGAGCGGCTGTTCGGCGTGCAGAAGAGCGAGGTGAAGTCCTTCCGCTGCCCGCTGGACAGCTTGCTCAGCAACTGGGCGTACATGGTCTGCACGACGCTGGCCTGGAACCTCTCTCGGTGGTTCGCCCTCATCTTGCCCGACGGTGGCCGGTGGAAGGAAAAGCACGACGCCGAGAAGCTCGACGTCTTGCGGATGAACTTCACGACCTTCGTCAACGCGTTCATGCGCATGCCCGTGCAGGTCGTGCGCGGCGCGCGACGAATCAAGCTGCGGCTCCTGTCATGGAACCACTGGCAACCCGTGTTCTTCCGCGCCCTCGATTCGGTGCGGGCGATCGCCTGAATCGCGAATCGAAGCCGGGGTACGGATGCCCCGGTCCGCCGCGGCCCTCAGCCCCCAACGGAGCCTTCACCCGCTGACTTCATCGTCCCGAAGAGAGCCGCTCGACGGAATCCGTCGAGCCAGGCGCTCGCACGTACCCACCGAAGATGCCAACGCGGCCTCCGCGTACGCTTGTTTGAGGGCTAGTGCCGGTCACCTCGATCTTGTAGCGGACGAGTTCCAGGGCGTTCTCGCAATCCCAGGAGTTGCGACCCAAGGTGGTTGTGGTCTTGTTGCCCATCGATGTCGCGGCGGTGTC
>JAZBPF010000288.1:0-3003 GCA_036351515.1 Pseudomonadales bacterium
GTCGTGGCTGCGCGCCATGGACCGCTGGCTCCACCGCTTCGACCTGCACGCGCCCCACGCGCTGGCGCCGCTCGTGGTGCAGGGCACGGCGGACCGGACCGTGGACTGGCGCCACAACCTCGGCGTGATCGGGGAGAAGTTCGCCTCGCCGGAGCTGGTGCTGCTGGAGGGGGCGGAGCACAACCTGATGAACGAGATCGAACCGGCCCGGGCCGCCCTCGAGCAGGCGCTCGCGCGCCGCATCGAGGCGCGGCTGGCCTGATCGGGTCCAGGACCAGCCTCGTTCGGGCGGCACTTCCGCAGTCGCCCGGGACCCAGGACCGGCTTCAGCCGCGACTACGGCGCTCGGTACCGCGCCGCGGCTGAAGTTCGCGCTTGCGGCCGAGGTGTCGACACTGCGCTGCGGCAGACGGCGTCCGCCGGTCCGGCATCCCGGGCGATGCAGAACTCAGCCCGGAACCACGAGCCGCAGCACCATCGCCAGCAGCCCCACGGCCGCCACGCCCCCGGCCCACAGCAGAACGAACCACCCGAGCCGCCGCGCCGTGCGCCGGAACGGCTCCCGAGGCGCCTCGTCGTCGCGGGGCCCGCGATCCATCAATGGTAGCCCTCGCCCTCGGCCACCTTGCCGCGGAACACCCAGTACGCGTAGGCGGTGTACGCGAGGATCAGCGGCACCAGGAAGACCGTGCCCACGAGCAGGAAGCCGAGGCTCGAGTCGGGCCCGGCCGCCTGCGCGAGGGTGATGGAGCGCGGCACCACATAGGGGTAGAGGCTGATCGCGAGGCCGAGAAAGGACAGGGCGAAGAGGCCGATCGCGTAGAGGAACGGCGACCACTCGCGGCCCGTCTTCAGCCCGTGGTGCACCTCCCAGCACGCCACGAGGACCGCCAGCGGCACCGGGGCCAGGTAGAGGGTCTCGGGCAGCGTGAACCAGCGCGCCGCGATCTGCTCGCTGAAGAGCGGGGTCCAGAGGCTCGCGATGCCGATGCCGGCGAGCAGCCCGAGGTTCAGGCGGACGGCCAGCTGCCGTGCCCGCGCCTGCAGCGCCCCGTCGGTCTTCAGGTTGATCCAGCAGGCACCGAGGAGCGCATAGCCCACCACCAGGGCGCAGCCCGTGAAGACGCTGAAGGGCGTCAGCCAGTCGAACCAGCCGCCGGCGTAGCTCCGGCCCTCGGTCTCGATGCCCTGCACGAAGGCGCCGAGGACGATGCCCTGGCAGAAGGTGGCCACGAGCGAGCCCGCGAAGAAGGCGAGGTCCCAGCGCTTGGTCTCCGTGCCCGCCTTGAAGCGGAATTCGAAGGCGACGCCGCGGAACACGAGGGCGAGGAGCATGAGGATGAGCGGCGCGTAGAACGCCGTCATGAGCACCGAGTAGGCGAGCGGGAACACGGCGAAGAGTCCGCCGCCCCCGAGGATCAGCCAGGTCTCGTTGCCGTCCCAGACCGGCGCCACGGAGTTCATCATGCGGTCCCGGTCCGCGCGCTCCGGGAACAGGGAGAACAGGATGCCCACGCCGAGATCGAAGCCGTCCATGATCACGTAGGCGAGGACGGCGAAGGCGAGGAGTCCGGCCCAGATCGTCGGCAGGTCGAGCATCCCGTTCTCCTGGTGGTCCGCGCCGTCAGCCCGCCGCCGGGGCGACGCTGCGCCCCGAGAGCGAGGGTGCGGGGGTGATGCCGGCGGAGCGCTGCGGCGCTTCGGGCTCGCCGTCCGAGGGACCCGCGGGGCGGTCCATCATGCGCAGCAGGAAGCCCGTGCCGGTGCCGAAGACCGCGAAGTAGACGACCACGAACAGCGCCAGGGACCAGCCCACGGCCGGCGCGGCGATCGGCGAGATGGCCTCGCTCGTGCGCATGAAGCCGTAGACCACGAAGGGCTGCCGCCCCACTTCCGTGGTGATCCAGCCGGCGAGCACCGCCACGAGCCCCGAGGGGCCCATCCAGCGCGCGACGCGCAGGAACAGGGGCTGATCGTAGAGCTTCCCGCGCAGGCGCAGCGCGAAGCCGACGAGCCCCACGGCGATCATGGCGCAGCCGAGGGCGACCATGATGCGGAAGGTCCAGAACACGATCGCCGCCTTCGGCCGCTCGTCCTCCGGGAAGTCCTTCAGGCCGCGGACCACGCCGTCCCATTCGTGCGTGAGGATCATGCTGCCGAGCTTCGGGATCTCCACGGCGAAGCGCGTGGTCTCGGCCTCGTCGTCGGGGAAGCCGAAGAGGATCAGGGGCGCGCCGGCGCGCGTCTCGTAGTGTCCCTCCATGGCGGCGACCTTCGCCGGCTGGTGCTCCAGCGTGTTCAGGCCGTGCAGGTCGCCCGCGAGGAGCTGCAGCGGCGCGACGAGCAGCGCCATCCACATGGCCATGGAGAACATGGTCCGTCCCTCCCGGTCCGTGCGGTCGCGGATCAGGTGGTGCGCGCCCACGGCGCCGACGATGAACGCCGTCGTCAGGTAGGCCGCGAGCACCATGTGCACGAAGCGGTAGGGGAAGCTCGGGTTGAAGACGATCTCGAACCAGTTCTCGGGGAGGAACTGCTCGGCGCCGACCGTGAAGCCCGCGGGCGTGTGCATCCAGCTGTTCGCGGCCAGGATCCAGAAGGCGGAGATGAGCGTCCCGATCGCCACGAGGAGCGTCGCCAGGAAGTGCAGGCGCGGTCCCACCCGGTCCATGCCGAAGAGCATCACGCCGAGGAAGCCGGCCTCGAGGAAGAAGGCCGTGAGCACCTCGTAGCCGAGCAGCGGGCCGAGCACCGGTCCGGTCATGTCCGAGAAGGGCCCCCAGTTCGTGCCGAACTGGTAGCTCATGACGATGCCGGAGACCACGCCCATGCCGAAGGTGAGCGCGAAGATCTTGGAGAAGTAGCGATAGAGGTGCAGGAACACCTCGTCCTTCTTCCAGAGCCAGAGCCCTTCGAGCACGGCGAGGTAGCTCGCCAGCCCGATGGAGAAGGCCGGAAAGAGGATGTGGAAGGACACCGTGAACGCGAACTGGATGCGTGCCA
>JAZBPF010000289.1:0-2974 GCA_036351515.1 Pseudomonadales bacterium
GAAGTCGCCGTCCTCGAAGCCCGTGAAGTTCCAGCCGACGCTGACCCAGACGTTGCGCGCGGGGCTGTGGCCGATCGAGGCGCCGGACTGCCAGTCGACGACGGACGCGTTCCAGGAGTGCAGCGCGCCCCCGTGGAGTCCCACGTCCCAGCGCCGGGCGAAGTCGCGGCGGAACTCGAAGGCGTAGAGATCCGTCACGCCGCCATAGGTCTCGCCGTCGATTTCCGCGAGCACGTACTTCAGGCCCCAGGACAGGGACAGCTGGCTGCGCGCGTCCGGGCGCAGGTTCGCGGAGAGGTTGTTGACGATCTTGCCCGTGGCGGAATCGAAGTCGGCTTCGCTCCGGTCCTCGAGCACGAGGTCCAGTCGGTTCAGTACGGTCCAGCGGCTGCCGGTCGGGCGCCAGGCGGCGCCGACGCGCGTGGCCATGCGCCGGGAGCGCGCGCCCCGGTCCTCGTCGCGCTGGAGGAACTCGAGGCGCGCAGACAGGATGCGCCCGTCGTCGAGCTGGTGCGCGAGGCCGGCGAGGAGGTTCCAGCGGGCCTCGCGGTCGGCCACGCGACGCTCCACGCGAGCGGTGCCCTCCCACGCCTCGCGGCGGTGACCGATGCCGAGAAACCCGGAGACGAAGTCGTCGCTCGCGGTGCCGAAGACGGGCGGCACCGCCGGATTGAAGCCACCCGGATTGCGCGCCTGCGGATCGTCCCGGGGCACGTCGCCGAGGCCGCGGTCGTCCCGGAGCGTGGTCTCGCGATCGAGGCCCACGTCGACGCTCCAGTGCTCCCCGAGCCGCACGTTCTGCACGAGACCGGTGGTCGCGAACAACCGCTCCCCCTCCTCGTCGAAGCGGCGGCCGACGCTGGTGCCGAGGGTCGCGCCGTTCCAGGGGCGGGCGTCCACGCCGACGCGCGTGTCCTGGGTGTCGCGGGCGTCCGCGAAGGTCCAGTCCTGCCGCGCGAAGGCGTCGAGGCCCGAGAAGATCCGGTACTCGGCGCCGACCCCGAGGCGGGTCGGGAAGTCCACGTTCTCCCCTTCCCCACCGAGGGCGTACTCGGCGTCTCCGGAGAGGCGCACGCGGCCCCCGAGGAAATCCTGGCCGAGGCTCGCCGTGGCGAGATCGCTCACGAGATCGCTGCCGTCCGCGCGCGATTCCCGCACGGTCCGCAGACCGCTCGAGAGCCGCAGCGCCTCGTCCTGCCAGGCGGCGCGCGCCTCGGTCACCTGGCGCACGGCGCCGGAGTCGAGGTTCTCCTCCTGCCAGGCCTCCGCGGTGACGTCGAGGGGCCCGGCCAGGTCGCGGGTCACCGCCGCCCCGAAGCGCCGCATGCCGCCGTTGCCGGCGAACTGCTGTCCGACGCCGAAACCCGCGCGCTGCTCGCGCGCGAAGGCACTCGCGCGGAGGCCGCCGGCGGCGTGCTCGGCCTCGACGAGCCAGGCGCTCCCGTCGCGGCGCCCGGCCTCCGTCTCGGCCTGGCTCCAGGCGCCCTCCGCACGCAGCTCCGTGCGCTCGCCGAGGCGGATGCGCGCGTCCAGGCCCGCGAGGGTCTGCTCCCGGCCGGTGCTGCCGTCGTGCACGGCGGTCACGCCGACCTCGCTGCCTGCCTCGCCGAAGCGCCGGGCCACACGCCCCCCGCCGACCACGTCCCGCCGTCCCGCGCCGGCGGTCTCGTACTCGACCACCACGAAGATCGGATTGAAGCCCGCGTCCTGGCTCTGCACCGGCTCGCGGAACAGGAGCGTGCCGGCGTCGTAGTCGATGGCGTAGTCCGTGAACCGCGTGAGCGTGCGGGTCTCGAGCACGCGCTCCGTGCGCAGTCGGTCCCGGACCTCGATGCGCACGCGCTCGCTGTTCGGGATCACCCCGTCCTGCCGCAGCCGGTAGAGGCCGGAAGTGCCGTCCCCGCGGAGGTCGTCGCGCACGAAGGCCTGGTCCGCCTCGGAGGCGAAGGCGTCCACGGTCCAGCGCTCGTCCTCGTAGTCGACCTGCAGGCCGGTCATGCGCCGGGCGAAGCGCGAGAGCTCCGTCACCGTGAGGTCCGTGTCGTAGTCGCCGAAGAGCGCCTGGAAGGCGCCACGCTCGAGCTTGAGGTAGAGCTTTCGCTGGCTCTCGGCCTCCCAGCGCTGCTCGGATCCGTCGGCGTAGAGCGTGTAGTAGCGGTTCGGGTCGATGAGGTTGCCGAGCTGGTCCGAGCCCGGCTTGTCGCTGTCGTAGGCGACGGTGAGCAGATAGCGGCCGGCCACGGCGCCCTTGGCGAAGAAGGCGACGCGGCCGTCGCCGAGCCAGTCCTCGCCCAGGCCCGCGTCGCGCGCGCTCACCATGTTCCCCGAGAGGGTCTCCCAGGCCGCCGTGCCCTCGGCGAAGCCGACGAGGACCCAGTCGCGCATGGCCGGCGTCAGCCGGAAGCGGACCCGGTCCTGGCGCTGCTCGGAGAAGGCGAAGGACAGCTCGCCCTGCCCCGCCACCGTCGTGGGCTCGAGGCGCAGGTAGGCGATGCCGTCCCGGCGGACCTGGAAGACGCCCTGGTCCACGACGTTCTCGTTCAGGTTCACGCGCGTGCGCGTGTCCTCGGCGACGCGCGGGCGGTAGGGGGCCGTCACCTCGAAGCGGCCGGTCATGCCCGGCCGGACGAGGTAGCCGTCCCGGTCGTGGAAGCGGACCGCGAGCGCCGGCGCCTCGACGCCGTCGGCCACGAGCCGCGAGGCTTCGGGGACGAGCTCCGCGCGCACCGGGGCGCCGGTGAACCGCACCGTGTGCACGAGGGTGTCGACGACCGCGCCGTCCCGCTCCACGCGGGCCTCGAGGCGGTTCGCGCCCTCCTCCAGGGTCACCCCGCGCCACACGGAGAGCGCCACGCCCTGCTCCGGCCAGCGATCGGTGCGCTCGAACTGCAGCGGGGACACGGGCAGGCCGTTCACGAGCAGTTTCGCCTTCGCGTCCGGGGCGTGCTTGACCGCGACCCAGGTGGCGGGGATC
>JAZBPF010000290.1:0-7021 GCA_036351515.1 Pseudomonadales bacterium
GCCCTGCTGCTCCTGAATCCGTCCGCGAGCAACGAGCTCGTGGCGAAGGCCGACTACCGGCGCGACCTCGTGCGCATGAGCAGCGCCCAGCGGATCTGCGGCTACCTCTACGCGTCGGCGGGCCCCCTCGAGTCCACGAAGGACGTGGTCTTCGGCGGCCATCTCCTCGCTGCCGAGAACGGCGCGCTCCTCGGTGAGGGCGAGCGCTTCCGCCTCGCCGGCGAGCGTCTGGTGGTGGACTTCGACGTCGACCGGCTGCGCCACGAGCGGCTGCAGCACACGACCTTCCGCATGGCGCCGCGGCCGGCCCCCTATCCCGTGCGCGACGCGGGCCCGGGGGCGCCCCTGACCGAGCTGCGGCGTACGGTGCCCGCCCATCCCTTCGTCCCGGACGACGTCGACGAGTTCGACGCCCGCGCTTCGGAGATCCTCACGATCCAGGCCACGGGGCTCGCCCGGCGCATGCGCGCCTCGCGCTCCGGCAACCTCACGATCGGTCTCTCCGGCGGTCTCGACTCGACGCTCGCCTTCCTCGTGGCCCTCGACGCCCTCGCCCTCGAGGCGCGGCCGCCGGAGGCGCTCCATGCGGTGACCATGCCCGGGCCCGGCACCGGGGAGCGCACGCTCGCGGCGGCGCGGGACCTCGCCCGCGCGGCCGGCGTGGACCTGCGCGAGGTGCCGATCCACGCCGCCGTGGCCCAGCACCTCGCCGACCTCGGCCACGATCCGGAGGTCCACGACGTGACCTTCGAGAACGCCCAGGCCCGGGAGCGCACGCAGCTGCTCTTCAACTTCGCCAACAAGCTCGGCGGCCTCGTGGTCGGCACCGGCGATCTCTCGGAGCTCGCCCTCGGCTGGTGCACCTACAACGGCGACCACATGTCGAGCTACAACGTGAACGTGGGCGTGCCGAAGACCATGATCGCCTACCTCGTGCGCTGGTACGCGCGGCACCGGGCCTCGCCGGAGCTCGCGCGGGTGCTCGACGAGATCCTCTCGATCCCCATCTCGCCGGAGCTCGTCCCCGGAACCGCGGATGCGGGCGTCGCGCAGCACACGGAGGCGCTCATCGGCCCCTACGAGCTGCACGACTTCTTCCTGTTCCACTACGTCCGCGGCGGGGCGACACCGGCGAAGCTGCGCTTCCTCGCGCGGCACGCGTTCGGCGACGCCTACGACGACGCCACCGTGGCGCGCTGGCTCGAGGAGTTCCTGACGCGCTTCCACCGCTCGCAGTTCAAGCGCACGGCGCTGCCGCCGGGACCGAAGGTGGGGACCGTGAGCCTCTCGCCCCGGGGCGACTGGCGCATGCCGGACGAGACGCCGGCGCCGCCGCTCGGGGACTGATCAACCGCCCTCGGCGAAGGCCTCGCGCAGCGTCCGCTTGAGCACCTTGCCGCTCACGTTCTTCGGGATCGACTCGACGAAACGGATCCGCCGCGGGACCTTGTAGCCGGCGAGGCGGCCGCGCACGTGGGCCTCCACCGCCGCGGCGTCGAGGGCCGCGCCGTCGCGGGGGACGATCGCTGCGGTCACGACCTCTCCCCAGTGCGGATCGGGCGTTCCGAAGACCGCCGCCTCGCGCACGCCCGGGTGGGCGTAGAGCGCGTCCTCCACCTCCCGCGGATACACGTTCTCGCCGCCGGAGACGATCATGTCCTTCTTGCGGTCGACGACGTAGAGGAAGCCCTCCTCGTCGAAGCGGCCGACGTCGCCGGTGTGGAACCAGCCGTCCTGGAAGGCCTCGGCGTCCGCGTCGGGACGGCGCCAGTATCCGGAGAGCACCTGGTCTCCCTTCACGACGATCTCCCCGGGCGTGCCCGGCGGGCAGTCGCGCATGGCGTCGTCGACGACGCGCACGGAGGCAAGCGGTCCGGGCTTTCCCGCGGCGGCGAGGAGCTGCGGTTCCCCCGCGAGGGCGCGCGCGTGGGTCGCCCGGTCGAGGAAGGCGACGTTGCCCGCGAGCTCGGTCATGCCGAAGCCCTGGGCGAAGACGTTGCCGAAGCGCGCCATGGCCCGGCGCAGCACCTCCACGGGGATCGACGAGGCGCCGTAGCCGACGCTGTCGAGGCTCGAGGTGTCCCAGGCGTCGACGGCCGGATGCTCGAGGATCATGGAGATCATGGTCGGCGCCAGGGACGATGCGGTGATCCGGTGCTCGGCGACGGCGCGGAGCCAGCCCTCGGGGTCGAACTGGCGCTGGAGCACCACCGGCACGCCGCGCAGGTGCTGCGTGAGGATCGCGTAGCCGGCGATGTGGCACATGGGGAAGGGGAACAGGTAGCGCGGCTCCGGCACCTCCGAGGCGAAGGCGGTCTGCGCGTTCAGCACGGCGAAGAGCAGGTTGCGGTGCGTGAGCATGGCGCCCTTGGGCATGCCCGTGGTTCCGCTCGTGTAGATGAGCCAGGCGACGTCGTGCTCCGAGTCCTCGCCGGCGAAGGGCGCGGGGCCGGGGGCCTCGATCAGTTCCTCGTAGGGGGCGTGGTCGCCACCCCCGACCACGTAGCGCCGGAGCGGCTCCCCGAGCTCCGCGAGCGCGGCGTCGGCGAGGGCCGTGAACTCCGCCGTGTGGATCAGCACCTTCGCCTCGGAATCCTCGAGGATCCGGGCGATCTCCGGGGCCGCGAGGCGGTAGTTCAGGAACACGAGGCGCTGGCGCGCCGTCGGCACGCCGTAGTAGCACTCGACGTACTCCGGGCAGTTCGCCGCGAGGATCGCCACGTGGTCCCCGGGTTGCCCGCGGGCCGCGAGCCCCCGGGCGAGGCCCAGGGCCCGGGCCTCGAGGGTGGCGAAGTCGAGGCGGCGGCCGTCGGCGAAGACCACCGCGTCCCCGTGCGGCGTGCGCCGGGCGGCGAACTCCAGGATCTCGCGCAGCAGCATGACGTTCCTCCCGTGGCTCCCGGGACATCATGCCGCGGGACGACGGGTCGGGTCAGCGGCCGCCGTCGAGGCGGAAGACGATGCGCTCGACCAGGCCCTCCATGGGCACGGGCTCGCCTCCCTGCACCGCCGGACGGTAGCGATAGCGTGCGACCGCGGCGCGGGCGGCGGCGTCGAAGATCCCCGGGGGCTCGGCCTCGAGGATCTCGATGGCTTCCGTGCCGCCGGCGGCGTTCACGTCGAAGCGCAGCACGACGTGCCCCTCGAGGCCGCGGGCGAGGGCGCGGCGCGGATAGTCCGGCGCGATCTTCACCATGGGGACGGCGAGGGCCGAACCGGCCCCGGTCGGGTCCGGGGTCTCCACGGGCGGGCGCATGTCCGTCGTCGGAATCCCCGTCGTGTCCTCGAAGACCGGATCGCTCCGGAGCACTTCCGGCGGGGCCTCGGCGGGCTCCGGGCGTTCCGGCTGCGCGGGCTCCGGGTCGGGCGCCTCGGGGATGACCCGCCAGAACTCGATCGGCGGTGCGGGTGCGGCGACCTCGAGGTCCACGGCCTCGGTGCGGATCAGCCACTGCATGAGCAGCACGAGGGCGACGGTGACGACGGCGCCGAGGCAGGGCGGCAGGACGTAGCGGTCCACGGCGATCCCGGTCATGGGACAGCTCCTTCTCGCGAGGGGTCGGGGTGGGGACGGGGTGTGTCGGGGCCGGTCAGGGCGGGCCCGGGACGCCGCCCGCGGGCGGCGCCGGCGGTGGAGGCTTCACGGGCGGCGGTCGCTCCGGGCGGGGGGTCGCCGGGCGCGGCCGGGCGGGCTCGTCGGCGGCAGCGGGGCGCACGAGGGTCAGCCAGTGCACCGACGGGCGATCGGCGGAGACGGGCTGCGGGGCGGCCGGCACGAGCATGCTGGTCGGTGCGAGCAGCAGCGCGCCGAGCACGAGTCCCCAGTAGATGCGCCCGATCGCCAGGTCGGCGCCGGGGCGCCCGCGGAGCACGAGGGACACGCGCCGCGCGAGGGCGGGGCCGCCGAGGGCGGCGAGCCAGGCGGGCAGCCGGCGCTCGCGACCGGCGGCGACGAGGGCGTCGGCATAGCCGTGCGGGTCCCGCAGCCGGCGGCTCGCCTCCAGGTCGCAGCTCCGCTCGAGGGCCTCGCGCCAGCGGCGCCCGACCGCGGCGGCGCCGGGAACGGGCCAGAGCCAGGCGGAGGCGAGGGCGACGGCGAGCAGCAGCGCGGGATCGCGCCGGTCGGCGTGGGTCGCCTCGTGGGCGAGCACGGCCCGGAGCCGGCCGTCGGGCCAGGCGCGCGCGGCCTCCGGGAGCACGACGACCGGCCGGAACGCACCCACGCACGCCGGCACGACGTCGCCGAGGAGGAGGACGGGCGGGAGGCCGGGAGCGTGCGCGGCGAGGCGTCCGGCGAAGGCGCCGGCGGGCGCGCGGCCGCCCCGTCGAAGGCTCCGGTCCAGGCGGCGCCAGGCGACGACGGCCCGGAGCACGACGATCGCGGCGCCTGCGGCCCAGAGCCCGCCGACGGGCTTCAGCCCCGGGACCGGCGCGGCGCTCGGTCCGGTGCTCGCAGGCAGCCAGGGCAGCGCGGGAACGAGGCCGCAGAGGCCGGCGAGGCAGGCGAGGGTGCCGGCGGCGAGCACGGCCGGCCAGGCGATGCGCGCGCTGTCGTCGTCGTCCCCGAGCTGGTGCAGGAGCATGGCACCGAGGAACAGGGTGGCCGGGCCCGCCAGCAGGAACAGCCGCAGGGACGGCGTCGCGCTCGTCCAGAGGGCCCAGGCCTCGGCGAGCGGATTCACGGCCGCGGCTCCCGCCGTGCCCGGGCCGCCCGGATCATCGCTTCGAGCTCGTCGAGCTCGGCGTCCGACAGCTCCTGCCCGCGTTCCCCGAGGAGGCCGGCCACGGCGGCGGGCACGGAGTCGTCGAAGAAGGTGCGCAGCAGGCGCCGGACCGCGCCTTCCCGCGCCGTGGCGCGGGGCACCGCCGGGCGGTAGACGTAGCGCGGCCCGTCCTGCTCGTGGAGTACGTGGCCCTTCTCCCCGAGGGTCCGGAGCAGCGCGCGTACCGCCGAGTAGCTCGGTGGGTCGGGGAGCCGTTCGTGCAGCTCCGCCGCCGTGGCGCGACCGTGCTCGAAGAGCAGGTCCATGACCTGCCGTTCGCGGCGGCTCAGCTGGCCCGGGGCGGGCGGGGCACGGTGGGCCATGGCTCGGCTCCTGCTGCTTTTCCAGCACTGTGCTGGAAAAGCAGCAGGGACGCAAGCGCCGAGCTCGGACCGATGCGGCGCAAGGCGGGCGCCGGTTCATGTCCCTCGGTGCTGACGTCCCCCCGGCAGGAGGGCCCGGAAGTCCTCCGGAAGCGGGGCCTCGAAGGTGCGCGGGCGCCGCACGCCGTCGCCGAGCTCCGGCAGCTGCAGCCGGTGGCAGTGCAGGGCCAGGCGCGGGGCCTGCTGGAGCGGATCGTCCGGGCGGCCGTAGAGGGGATCGCCGAGGAGCGGGCAGCCGATCCAGGCGAGGTGCACGCGGATCTGGTGTGTGCGGCCCGTGTGCGGATGCACGCAGAGCCAGGCGCGGTCGCCGTCGTCGCCCACGGCGCGCACGCGGGTGAGCGCGTCCTGGCCCGGTTTCTCCCGCGAGCGCGCGGAGCGGGGGAGGTAGTAGTGACGGTACGGACCGCGGCTGCGCTGACGGATGGCCTCGCGCGGGCCGGCGACGCGTCGGCGATTCTTGCGGCCGGCGGCGAGCGGCAGGTCGAGCTCGAGGCTGCCGCGCCAGGGGAGTGGGGCCGCGCTCACGGCCGTGTACCACTTGCCCACGGCGCGCGTCTCGAAGGCGCGGCCGAGGGCACGCTCGGTGCCGTCGTCGAGGGCGACCAGGAGCAGGCCCGAGGTGCCCTTGTCGATGCGGTGCACGAGGCGCGGGCGCAGGCCCTCGGCCTCGCCCCAGCTGCGGAGCGCGTCCTGTAGCGCGGGGGCGCCGGCGCGGTCGGCGAGCACGGAGACGCCCGAGGGCTTGTCGAGGACGAGGAGCTGCGCGTCGCGCCACAGCACCGTGGCCGGCAGCGTTCCCGGATCGGCGCTCACGGCGCCTCGACGAGCGCGGCGAGCAGGCGCCGGTGGGCCCGGGCGATGGCGACCGTGCGCGGAAGATCCACGGCGTCGGGCCAGCGGTCGGCGGGATGGTGGAAGGCCCCCTGGCTGCCGAGGAGCGAGAGGTAGCGGCCGCCGCCGGCGTGGAGGTCCCGGGCCTCGCCGTAGGGTTCCTCGCCGACGGGCGTGCGATCGTCCACAGCGACGCCTTCCGCCGCGAGGGCCTGCTCGGCCTGCGTCGCGAGGGCGGGGTCCGAGGCCTGCAGGCGCAGGCGGGGCGCGAGGGCCGCGGCGAAGTTGGCGCCGAGGTGGATCCAGCAGTGCGCGCCGGCGACCAGCGCCTCCTCGCGATCGAGGAAGTGCTGCATGCCGAGGTGGCCGAGCTCGTGCCCCGTGTTCGCCGTGAGCCGCACCGGGCGGCGCGGGGGGCGAGCCGCCAGGAAGCGCAGGGCGTCGAGCCAGAGGGCGATGCCGCCCCCGCGCTCCGCCGTCGAGTGCCACCAGCTGCTGCGCGGCGTGATCAGCACCACAGGGGCGGCGCCGGGATCCCGCCCGGGCACCGCGACGCCCACGTTGGCGGCTTCCACGCGTTCCGCCCGGAAGCGCACGTCGACGCGCGCGGTGTGCCCCGGTGCGGTCGTCAGGGCGTCGAGGGCGTCGCTCGGCAGCTGGAGCACGGGCGGACCGAAGGGAGCGTGGAAGGTCTCGGCGTTCCCGAGCGCGAGGCCGGGGAGGACGTGGCGGTCGTCGGTGACGGCGAGGATCGCCGGATGGCGTCCGCTGCGGCGGGTCGCGTCGAGGGCCCGGGCGCCCGGCAGGCCGTCCCAGGGCGGCACCCGCAGCACCGGGATCTCGCCGTCCCCGTCACCGAGGCGGGCCGTGACGCCGTCGGCGCCGCTCTCGCCGCCGTCGAAGGCGGGCACGCCCTCGAAGCGCCTGTCCCCCACCTGCACCGACGCCGCCACCGGCGTGCGCCGGCGCAGGGGCACGGGCTCGAGATGCGCTTCGAAGCCGAGGATGCGGGCCTCCTCGACGAGCCAGGCGCCCGTGCGC